>DASZFH010000300.1:0-16220 GCA_035939985.1 Candidatus Dormiibacterota bacterium | reverse complement strand
AACCGACGGTGTTGCCCGCCCGGGTTCCCAACCTACTGGTCAACGGCGCCTCTGGCATCGCGGTGGGTATGACCACCAACATCCCTCCCCACAACCTCACCGAGGTCTGCTCCGCGATCAATTTCCTGATCGACAACCCGGAAGCCACCAGTGAAGATCTGATGGGCTTCGTCAAGGGCCCCGATTTTCCAACCGGCGGAATCATCAAGGGAATGAGCGGTATCAAGTCAGCCTATGCCACCGGCCACGGCAAGGTCATCGTTCGCGCTCGGCACCGCTTTGAAGAGGCCGCCAATGGACGCGAACGAATCATCATCGAAGAGCTGCCATACGCTGTCAACAAGGCCAACTTGGTCAGCAAGATGGCCGAGCTGATCAACGACCGCAAGCTCGATGGGATCGCCGACCTCAATGACGAATCTGATCGGGACGGCATGCGAATCGTGATCGAGCTCAAGCGCGAGGCACGTCCGTATACGGTCCTCAACAATCTCTACAAGCACACCTCACTCCAAACAACCTTCGGCGTGATCATGCTCGCCATCGTCGATGGCCGTCCAGTGGTGCTCGGGCTCAAGCAGATGCTTCAGCACTTTATCGAGCACCGCCGCCTGGTGATCGTGCGCCGAACTCGATTCGATCTGGCCAAAGCACAGGAACGGGCCCACATCCTGGAAGGGTTCAAGATTGCGCTCGACCACCTCGACGAGGTCATCGCCACCATCCGGGCGGCGGCGGACCCAGAATCCGCATCGACTGATCTGCAGAGCAAGTTCGGACTCTCAGAGCGCCAGGCGAAGGCCATTTTGGCCCTCACGCTCTCTCGTCTGACCCGCCTTGAGCGACACAAGATCGATGAGGAGTACGAGGAGGTCATCAAGCTGATCGCCTACTTGGAGAGCATTCTCGCCTCGGATCAAAAGGTCCGATTGCTGATCCAGGAAGAGATGGCGGACCTGATCAAGAAATACGGCGACGAGCGCCGGACCGAGATCACCGAAGACGAGGCCATGGACCTCTCCGCGGAGGATTTGATCCCCAAGGAAGAGGTTGTTGTCACCCTGACCCACCGCGGCTACGCCAAGCGCCAGTTGAGCCGAACTTTCCGGGTTCAGCGTCGAGGTGGAGTCGGTCTCAAGGGGGCCCGCCCGACCGCTGGATCGGACGCTCCCGGACAGACCCGAGAGAGCGACTACGCCGAGCACCTTTTGATCACTCACACGCACGCCTCGATCCTGTTCTTTACCCAGAACGGCCGAGTGTTCCAGCTCCGAGTCCACGAGATTCCAGAGCGCGAGCGGCAGGCCAAGGGAATCCCGATCAACAATCTCGTGGACATGGCCAGTGATGAGCGCATCACGGCAGTGTTCGTTCGGCCTGAAGAGGCCAGCGAGAGTCAGTACATGCTGATGGTGACCAAACGCGGTGTGATCAAAAAGACCAAGCTGACCGAATACGCCAACGTCAGGCGCAACGGGCTGATCGCGATCAACCTTTTGGCTGGAGACGAGCTGCTCTGGGTATCGCCGACCACCGGCGCCGATCATGTCCTGATTGCGACTCAACTGGGTAAGGCGATCCGCTTCGAGGAGTCGGAGGTTCGGGCGATGGGTCGGGACACCCAGGGTGTGATCGGCATTCGCTTAGGTAAATCGGACATGGTCACCGGCATGGCTGTGGTTACCGAGGAGCAGCGGGAAAAGGCCGAACTGCTTGTCATCACCGACCGAGGTTTTGGTAAGCGGACCCCGTTGGAGGATTATCCGATCCAGCATCGGGGGGGCCAGGGCGTCTTCACCCTCAAGGTGACCGATCGGGTCGGCCGCCTCTCCGCCCTTCGCCTCACAACTGACCCTGAGGAGGAGATCCTTCTGATCACGGCTTCAGGTATGGTTTTGCGGACACACGTCGAAGCGATTTCCCTCATCGGGCGTCAGACTCAGGGCGTGATCGTAATGAGGATCCAGCCGGAAGACACCGTGGTCGCTCTGGCACCTGTCGGCGCTGGCGACGACGAGGACGAATGAGTCCAGCGTCCATGGTCGGAGCCGTTGTTCTGATCGTGGGCGGGGTTGTTCTGCTCGCTGAGTTAGGCTGGCTGGGAGTCCGGGTCCTTGCCTTGCGATCGAAGGCCAGGGTTCTGCGGAGCCGAATCCTCCCAGAGATGGCCGCGATCAAAATTGAGCTCGTCCGTTATCAAGCGCTAAGCGCCGAGCGGACAGTCCTCATCGCCCGCCTGGAGCCGGCCCGACGGCTCCTGACCAATCCCTTGTTAGGTGCCGTGGTCACAAGCCGGTTCAAGTAAGTTGACTCAGTCTGAGGCGCCCTCCGAGGCCGTCGAATCGGCGCTTCAGGCGGCTGAGATGGCGGTCGAGCGGGAGCGAATTCGGATCGCCCGCGAAATTCACGATGGTCTGGCGGCGGATGTCGCCGGAGCCATCTCTCTGCTCAAGCTCTATCTTCAATCGGACGGCCCGCAGGCTGATCGTGAGAACACAATCGTGGGAGTTCTCGGCATCCTCGAAACCCAGCTCGCGGCGACCAGAGAATGGCTTCGCTCGATGCGACCAGACCGGCTCGGCCCAGCTCATCTCGTCGAGGCTGTTCGCAAGCTGGCCGACGAGATCGGTCGACTGCATGCGATCCGAATCGAAGTCTGGACGAGCGGGCCCGCGGAGCGCCTGAGTGAGAGCCAACGCGAGGTTGCCTATTACATCGTTCGCGAGGCTCTGAACAACATTCGAAAGCACTCTGGGGCGGCGGTCTGCCGGGTAAGAATGGCCTTCGACGCCAACCCGTTCCTGATTGAGATCACCGACGAGGGCAAAGGATTCATGACCAACAATGGGGCGGGCTACGGACTAGTTGGAATGCGCGAACGTGCGGCCGGAATAGGGGGCAGGCTGGAGGTCGTGACCACCTTGGATCGTGGGACCACCGTTTTCTTGTTCGGTCCCACCTAGCCGTACTGACCAGCGCTCCCAGAGGCGTGGTCCGAAGCGGTTGGGGTGGGGATTGGCCAGTGAGCTGGGGTGGTCATAACTCCTGGAATCCGGACGCCCAACGGACGGTGCGGTGCGATTGGGTCACACTTGTGCAATCGCACCGCCCGCTCCACCCTTCGTCCCCCATATAGTCGAGAGATGCGGCAGGACAGCGTTCGAACCGTTCTGGTGGTGGCCGACAAGCCGTATCTGTGGTCGGCGCTGAGCCATAACCTTCACAGCCAACTGATCCGCTTTCGCTGGACGCCAGCGGCGGACCTGGAGACCAACTGGCATGCCAGCCGTCCCTGGCCATGGTTGATAGTTGGCTCCGGAGCTCAGGCCGGAGCTCTGACAACCCTGGCTCACGATCTCCCCGTTCCGGTGCTTTGGCTCGGATCGGCCCCAGTTGGCGTTGAGACCGCTGATGTCCATGACAGCTGGGAGGGACTGGCGGCGGATCTGCGTTGCCGGATCGGATTCAACCTGGGTGGCCTGTGTTTCGCCCCCCGTCGGGGAGTCCGAACCCCTCAAGGGGTGGTCGCGGTCGATGTGCCGGAGCTGGAGGGACTGATGGCGGCTCCGGCAGGAATGCGGGCCTTCGGGAGGCTGGGGCTTGTCCAACGCGCGATTGATCGCTACCACCTTCCGTTTGAGGTCAGAACCGAAGGTGGGGTGGTGGCTCTGTACCTACCGCTAGAGCCCCGGCCCCTGGTCGTGGAGGCGGTCGATGTCGTGGGCACCCGCTGAAGTTCTGGTCCTGGAAGACGAACCGGAACAGGCGGAGGCGCTGGCCGGTGCCATTCGTCAAACTCGCTTGGATCCGTTGGTGGCCGCCAACCCCCGCCAAGCCCTCTCACTGCTCCGCTATCACCATCCTGTCCTAGCGTTAGTCGATCTCGACATGTCCAAAGCTGAATACACGGGTCGCACCGTCAATGAAGTCTTGGCTTGCCTTGAGACAGCCCATGGCAGCTGTGTGGTCATGGTCTATTCAGCCAACGCCGAAACCATCGAACAGCAGGCCAAGGTCTTTGCGATCCACGCCGGTGCCCTCTTTCAGTCGAAACGAGATGGAGAGGCGGCCCTGATCAAACGAATCAATCGCCTTCTCAGTGCTCGCTATGGAGATCTGATGATCCATAACGGGGGGTCGACCATTCACGTCCCGTCAGGTCAACGGTGGCCACATCGAGTTTTGGCCTCCCTGGTCATGGCCAGCCGTACCGGCAAGACCGTTTTTTTGAACGACAGTGACACCCGCGCGGTTCGGCGGACCAGGGTTTGGTTGGAGCAGGTCGGATCGGTCGTTCAAGTTCGCAATATTGGACCTCGGGAATATGACCTGATCAGCCTCGCCGCGATCGACGGGGATGACACGGCCACCTCGATATGACAGTGACACCAAACACGGCACCGAGGCGTCATCGTGGATAGTTGGGGATCGGGATCGGGTTCGGGCTCGGGTATGAGGCTTGACCCGGCGGAGATCGCTCGAATCCCCCTTCCCGCGGCACTGTTCGGGCCGGGTCGGGATCTGGTGACAGCAACTCCGGAATGGAGCGGCCCGGGCCCTGGCGGAGTGGCCTACCACATGGGCCATGGCCATCTGATGGTGGCGCCGACCAGCCCACCGCCCGCCGGGTTGGAAGCTCTGGTGAGCCGCCTTTTGGAGGAACTCAACTCGGCCGCTGATGTCATGGGCGGGAACCTGGCTGATCAGTGTCGCGTTTTGCGCGCAGGCCTGAGCCTGGTGGCCGGCCAAATTCTGGAAGCGGACGTGGAGGGAACCACGGACGAGGTTCTGAAACTCGCGGCCATCTCGATTGCCGCCCGGGCTCCGGCACTGAGCCTGGAGGTCGAACAGCCCCCGAACCCGGCACCAGTTGCCGCTCCCGCCATGATCGCGCTTGCCTTAGTCCAGCTGGCTGTCAATGCCCATGTCCACGAAAGCGCCCTGAGGGCCAGACTCTGGGTTGAGTCCGGTCCCAATTTCCATCTCACCTGGCCGTCAGACCGCGCAACCCAGGTCAAGATCGGCAGCCACCGCCATCGGCGGGATCGCATCGGTTGGGGATGGGGGTACGTACGGATGGTGGCGGACTTGCTGGGAGCCGTCGCCCTGCCCCCCGCTCCTCTTGACGATGAGATGGATGCTGGGCTCAGCATGGGGTCACGGAGGCTTGCGATCCCCCTTGCGGTTTATGGACCGGCCGGGCCCATCCGATCGACACCAACCTGGGCTCAGGAAGTGACTTCCTCAGATCCTGATCGTCGAAACATCGTCAATGCCCACCTTGCCGCGGTGATCGACAGGGCTCAGGCCGCTCCTGGTCGAATCGTTTATGAAGATCTCTATTCGGCCCGAACCAGCGGCGCTGAGACATGGGTGGCGCTGCCTCCCCAAACCGGAACCAACCGGATCCTCGATGTCCTGCATGGGCTGGAGCATGAAAAAGCTCTTTGGGGGGCTCCGGAGCCGCATGCCACCAAAGTCTGTGCCCTGATACGACTGATGCAAACAGGCCTCGGACAACCCTGGGAAGGTTATGACCCAACGGCCTGGGCTCGAATGTTTCCAACCGCTTGCTCAGCACTGGGACTGCCGACCCCGTTGGTTACGGGAGCGTTCGTCTGGCCGGACCCTCGGGTGGCCGCCTACCTCCTGCGAGCCGTGGGCGGGGAGTTGGTGGCGAGTGTTGACGGGGTGACCTTCAAGCCTTCCCACTCGGACCCCATTCTGACCGCGTTGGAGCGGGGACGAGATGGTAGATATGCCCTGACTCCGGCAATCACTACAGGTTTCTGATTGCCGCTTCGGCCTCGGTTCTATCGTTCCACGGCATGGAACGATCGCCGATACGCATGGTCTGTTCGTGGCCCTTGCCCGCCAGCAGTACAAGGTCGCCTGGGCGAGCCATCGCAATGATGTGCCTGATCGCCTCGCGACGATCGAGGATAATCTCGTACCGCGACCCCGGCGGGACGCCGCTGGCGACCTCCTGTGCGATTGCCGCTGGATCCTCCGTGAGGGGATCGTCAGTTGAGATCACAAAGTAATCCGACCCTGCGGCTGCGGCAATGCCCATGCCAGGCCGGTCGTGGTCGGCCCGGGCGGTGCTCCCGAAGACGACCATGAGCCTACCCTCCGTCAATGGCCTGAGCGCACCGAGGGTAGCCGCCAGCGAGCCGGCGGAGTGGGCGAAGTCGACATAGACGCCGAAAGGCTGGCCCAACGCAATGGACTCCAGCCGGCCCCGAACACCAGGGAAGGCGGTAAGGCACTCGGCCACCTCGGTCAAAGTGACCTCGAAGGCCAGCGCGATGGTTGCGGCGCAGAGGGCGTTGTAAACATTGAACCGGCCGGGCATGGGCAGCCGGGTCCGGGCTTCACCCCAGCGGCCCCCAATTCGAAAATCTGACCCAGCCAGATCTGAGCGAATATCTCCAGCCCACAGATCGGCCCCTACGTCCATCCCATAGGACCACCGGCGGGGTATGGATTTGCGGGCCAGATGGTCAAAGCTTCGATCATCACGATTGAGAATCGCGGTCTTCTCCAGTGCCTTCGATGCGGAATTGGCGCAGAGGTCGATCAATTGAGCTTTCGCCGCGAGATAGTCCTCCCAGGTCGGGTGGAAATCGAGATGATCGTGACCGACATTGGTAAACGCCACCACGTCGAAATCACACGCCGCCACCCTCTCTTGAACCAGGGCGTGAGAGGTAACTTCCAGGACGGCATGGGTCTTCCCTTCGGCCACCATCTCCGCCAGCGACTTCTGAACAAGGGGAGATTCCATCGTGGTCTGGCCGCTCCGGTTGTCTCTCGCCTGGGCGCCGAAGCCCATCGCGACCGTGCTGACAAAGCCAGTCTCTCGGCCCGTCGCCTCGAGCAGGTGAGTTGCGAGATGAGTGGTGGTTGTCTTGCCATCGGTGCCGGTGATGCCTGCCAAGAACAGGTGCGCTGTTGGGTGGTTATAGAATGCCGCCGCTAATGCAGCAAGACCCCGGCGAGTGTCGATCAGACGTACCACGGACGTACCGGCAGGGAGTTCGACCGCCTCCGCGACCGCGACGGCTGCCCCGGCAATCGCGGCTTGGGCCGCAAAAAGGTGTCCGTCCACGTGATAGCCGGGAACCGCGACAAACAGATCTCCAGGCCGCGCCTGTCGGGAGTCGTAAATTACCCTTTCAATCTCGATATTCGCCCCGGATTCGAGCCTTGCCCCAGGTATCGGGGAGACAAGATCAGCCAACTTCATCTGTCTTCCAGCTTACGTTGCAGAGCTGCCGGTGGTCGGGTTAGGGTAGGCTCCAGCCGTGTTCGAATGGGGTCGTCGGACCTATGTGATGGGAATTGTCAACGTGACCAACGACTCTTTCAGCGGTGATGGGCTCGATCGCGATGTCGACGGCGCGGTGGCTCAAGCCGTGAGGATGGCGGCCGACGGGGCTGACGTGATTGATATAGGGGGTGAATCAACCCGTCCACGCCATTCCTATGGCGATGACGTCCCAGTTCCAATCAGCGTCGGGGAGGAGCTGGAACGCGTGCTGCCGGTCATTGAACGGCTGGCCGCCACGCTTCCTGTCCCCATCTCAATCGACACCAGCAAACAGGAGGTTGCGGAGCTGGCGGTCGCAGCGGGTGCGACAGTGCTCAACGATGTCTGGGGTCTCAAGCGATCACCTGGATTGGCCGATCTTGCCGCACGACATGGTCTGAGCTTGGTGTTGATGCATAACCAGGACGGGACCCAATACGAGGACTTGATGGGCCAGATCAAGGCAGAGTTGAATTTCGCAATCAAGCTCGCCAAGCGAGCCGGGGTCGCCCCCGATCGGATAGTGGTCGATCCAGGGATTGGCTTTGGCAAGGATTTGGCCCAGAACCTGGAAGTGCTCCGCCGCTTGGGTGAGCTGCGGGAGTTGGGGCAGCCGGTGATGGTGGGCACCTCGCGCAAGACCTTCATCGGTCGTGTCCTCGATCTGCCGCCTCAAGACCGGGTGGAGGGGACAGCTGCCACTGTCGCCGCGAGCATTCTCAGGGGAGCTGACATGGTTCGGGTTCACGACGTTCAGGCGATGGTCCGGGTGTCGCGAATGTCGGACGCGCTGAAATGACCCGCGCTTATCTGGGGCTGGGGTCCAATTTAGGCGATCGTGAGGTCAATCTGGGCCGAGCTCGGGAGGAGCTGGAGGCAGCGGGTGTACCAATTCGAAATCAATCTCCGTTGGTGGAAACCGAACCTTTCGGGGTCACCGATCAACCACGCTTCGTCAACCAGATCGTTGAAGTGACCTGGGCAGGGTTGCCAAGAGACCTTCTCGCTTTAGTCAAATCAATCGAGACCAAGATTGGCCGGCGCCCGAGCTTCCGTTGGGGCCCTCGACTGATCGATATCGACATCCTGCTCCTGGGCGGCGAGGTGATTAACGAGTCGGATTTGACGATTCCCCACGCGGGATTGCTGGAACGCCGCTTCGTACTTGACCCCTTGATTGAGCTGGCGCCTGATCTAACTGATCCGCGGAACGGCGAGCCACTGAGCAAAGTGCTGGCGAGGCTTAAAAGCAACCGATGAGAAAACTGCGCGTGGCCTGGCTGGGCCATAAGTCGGCGAAAGGTGGAGACGGGATTATCACCTACTCAAGAGAGATCACCAGCGCCCTGCGGGCGCGTGGCGTCGAGATCGTCTTTTTCCATCACGCGCAGGAGCCGGATCTGGTTCCGGATCGGACATCCATCTCGCTCGACGCGGTTCAGCTTTCGCACCGTCTGGTCATCTCTCCGCCACGCTCTCGGCGCAAATTGATCGATCTTCTGCAGGAGCATGAAATCGATGTGGTTCATGTTTCCATCTCGTTTTCCAGCTTGGATTTCAATCTGCCCGCCCTTTGCCACCGGCTTGGGATCCCAATTGTGGCCACCTTTCATGTCCCCTTCGATGTTCGGTTCGGGGTTTGGGGTGGCCTCACCAGCGCTGTATATCGCCTTTACTCCCAAGCCCTATCGGCCTGTGACCGAGTTGTCATTTTTGGGCCGACCCAGCGCGACATTCTCATCAAGCTGGGAGTCCCAGCTGGGGTGGTCAGAGTATTGCCGAATGGCGTGGACGTCGACAAATACTCCCCCGGCCCGTCCCAGAAACGTGCCGAATTTGGCGCGGCCAGGCTGTTCAGCTACGTGGGTAGGATCGACCCGGAAAAAAACGTGGATGTGCTCCTGCGAGCCTTCCTTGATGCCGACCCACCGGCCGATCTAAAAATGATCGTGGTGGGCGGCGGGTCGGAACGTCGACGTTTGGAACGGCGTTATCGCGACCCCCGCGTGATTTTCACTGGCATGATCACGGACGAGGCGGACCGAATCGCGATCTTGCGCGCATCCGACGCCTTTTTCCTTCCCTCAAGCGTGGAAGGGCTATCGCTCGCCATGCTGGAGGCAATGGCCTGTGGAGTCGCCACCATCGCCACAGATGTCGGAAGTGACGGAGACTCGCTGCGAGGCGCCGGAATTGTGATCGAACCGAAGGAATTAGAGGCACAGCTGAGCCTGGCGATACACCAGATGATTGAGCTTCCAGCTTTGGCGCCGTGGCTGGGCGGACTGGCCCGCGAACGCGCCTTGGAGCGATTTTCCCTCGCAGCCAATGTCGACGGATTGCTGAGGATGTATGGGGAGCTTTTGCCCGAACCAGTTTGAGCCGGCTGGCAGGCGGATATGGTAACGGTGGTCCCGCTAAGACCGACTCTCTGGTGGAAAAGAAAGAGGCCTCGCGCATGTGGCGCGAGGCCTCTTGGCCTGCCCCTGGCTTACCGAACCGAAGGGGCCCAGTGGGTCATGACCGGATGCTACGCGTGGACGATCTTGAGAGAATAGAAGCTGACGGCGGCGGTTGTGGGACTCTGGCCGTAGTCGCCCGCCTTGAAGTAACCCCCGGTCTTGCCGAGGATCGGAGTGCTCATATTCTGCGGTGCGCCACCGTTGATGCTCACCGTGAGCTTGTTCTGGCTATAGCTGATGACATAGCTGAACTGGGTGCCGATCGCAACATGTCCAACTGTGGTCCTGGTCTCACAGCCGCCAGCCAGGCACTGCTCGACACCGGCCGAGATGTCGCCGGAGGTGGTGTAGAACAGCTCGATGAGGGGACGAACCGATATCGCCCCGTTGTCGTGGATCTGGCCGATGACCGGTGCGCCGGCCGCGTTGGTGACCTTGAGGGTGGCGCTGAGAGTGTTGGTGCCGGCCGATGACATCCATTGGGTGGCTTCACTCAGCTCGGTTCTGCAATGGGTCGAGTTGGGGGTGGTCACGCAGTTGGTGCCCGGGTCGACAAAGTCCATTGAGCCATCGCTACCGGTGAAAAAGACGGAGCTGCTGTAGCCGGCCACCAATTGGGCGCTGGTGATGGTCGTTGGATGTCCGGTGGTGCCAGTGGGCAGCTGAAGGGTCCAGGGCGAAAGGTCAAAGTTGCAGCCAGGGGGAACTGAAGGATTCAGTGGTCCGTTTCCATGGGCGCATGTGCCCGGGCTTGGGCTCGGGCTTGGGCTCGGGCTCGGGCTTGGGCTCGGGCTTGGGCTTGGGCTCGGGCTCGGGCTCGGGCTCGGGCTCGGGCTCGGCATCGAAAGCCAGGAGAACCAATTCGACCAAGCGCTCCAGCCGATCGAGTTGTAAGCGGTCACTGTGAACGCGTAAGAGGCTCCGCTGGTGAGGCCCGGAACAGACACCGAACTGGGGTTTCCTGTTACGACCTCCTGCGGGGAACCGCCGTAGGAGTACGCGTAAACGGCGTAGGCGTAGACGGTGGATCCGCCATTCGAAGCCGGTGGGGTCCAACTGACCGTGGCTGTCGTGCTGTCGGCGGCGCTGGCCGAGACGTTGGTCGGGGAGTCAGATACGGTCGCGGCGGAGGCGGATTGCACTCCCGCTCCGGCCACCAAAACAAGCGCCATGGGCAGCGATACCGCCCAATTTTTGAGCCGTCGTCGTATAGTCGTCACTTCTCTCCTCTCTCACTTCGAAATTCTGTTCAGTACAACTAGAACAGGGCAAACACAAACGTTGCCCGTTAGGGTAGTGGGACAGTCACCGCCAGTCAAGTCCGAATATTCCCACCTGTCGTGTGGCTCAGCGATTTCGTCCGAGCGGCGTGCGGGACACCCAGCGACCGATTCTATGGGTGGATTTTCGGGGGAACGGATTTCTAAAATCGGTTATTCCGATTACCGATCAGGGCATCGTGAGCCAGGCTGCCAATCACCGCCAAGCCGATCCCCAGTCCCACTCCCAGCACGATCCACGCCAACCAATCCGCGAACTTCTCCAGGAGCATGTCCCAACCGGCCAAAACAAGTACGGCGGATAGCAACACCCAGAGAAGTCGCGGCATGGTCTGGTTACGACTCTACGTCAGGCTAGGGGCTCGGGCTGACGCGTGGGCTGGGCAGGGCGGTACCGGCCGGTTCCACGGTGATGCTGGTTGCGGTCAACGTTCCATCGGCATTACGTGTTCCGCTGACCTCGACGATCGAGTTGGCCTGGATGGCAGATTGGCTGGCCGGCGCCGCCTGGAGAATCGTGGTGCTGGAGTTGATGGTGACCGTCGTGGCGGTTCCCGTGGCGGGGTTGTTGACGACGATCGAGCCTGAACCGACCGAGTTGACCGTGCCGAGCGTGCTGCGTCCGGCAAAGCCGCCCGCCCCGCCGGGAAAGCCCCCGGCACCCCCGAACCGGCGCCCAGCAGTTCCGCCGGCGCCACCCCCGGCGGCACTTCCTCCTGGATTGGCGCTCGCTGTGACTACCGGAGCCTTGGCGAGGCCGACTTCATATCCACCGTAAAAACCGCCCAGCAGCGCGACGGCGACGCCAAGCACGATCATGTAACTCTTCATAGTTTCCTGTTACCTCTTTTGTTTAATACCGGGCTCACTCGTAACGCAGAGCCGCAATTGGACTCAGACCCGCCGCCCGGTTGGCGGGATAGATCCCGAAGAAAAGGCCGATCCCTACCGAGACACCGAAGGCCAAAAGTACGGATGGCGCCGAAACCACAGGCGGGGCAAAGGTGACTGAGGGCTGCTGGGCATACCAATCGAGGAGCTGAGATCCACCAGCACCAAGCAAGATGCCGGCCAGGCCTCCGGTCCCGCTGAGGAACATCGATTCGATTAGAAATTGCAGCAGGACATCTCTCCGGCGGGCGCCGATGGCTTTTCGAATCCCAATCTCCCGAGTTCGCTCGGTGACGGTGACCAGCATGATGTTCATGATTCCGATCCCGCCGACCACCAGCGAGATGGCGGCGATCGCGCTCAGCAGGGTGGTGACGGTCGCGGTGGTGGAGGTGGCTGCGTTGGCAATGTCGTTCTGGGTCAGGACGGAAAAGTCTGGCTGGGTGGGATCGGTGATGTTGTGAGTTTGGAGAAGGACCGCGGTGATCTCGGTCTCAGCCTTGGTCAGAGTGTTGGCGCTGGTTGCGCTGCCCACCAGTTGGTTGATGTTTTTGCCCCGGCCGCCCTCCAGGTAAGTCCAGGCGGTGGAAATCGGGACTACAGCGATGTCGTCCTGATTGAGGGTGCCCGCGGTTCCCTTGGCCGCGAAAACGCCCACCACCTGAAAGATCTGCCGATTGATTTTTACTGACTTACCCACCGGCTCCGTGGTTCCGAAAAGGCTGGCCACCGTCGTCTGGCCCAGGATGACGACCCGCCGATTGGCGCTCACGTCCTGCGCGGTGAAGAAGCTGCCATCGGAGATCTGGTACGACCGGACGGTCGGAAAATCCTGGGTGGTGGCGGTGACCGAGGTCGAATAGTTCTGACTCTGGTAGGTCATTTGCCCTCGCAGCGTGGACACGGGAATGATGGTGCTCACATCCGGGGCGCCGCTCGCGATGGCTTGGACATCGGCTTGGGTGAGCGTCTGCCCCGACCCAAAACCTTGAGACACCCCGCCCACCCGGCTGCTTGATGGATAGACGTAAATCAGATTCGATCCGAGTGAATTGATCTGACTCTGAACCTTGATCGCTGAACCGTTGCCGAAGGCGACGAGGAGGATCACAGCTCCCACGCCGATCAGAATTCCAAGCATGGTCAGGGCCGAACGGAGCCGGTTGCCGGTCAGGCCGCCGTATGCCAGGCGTAATGCTTCGAGAACGTTCATCGTTGAGCCACTCTCGTCGTCGGAATTCGGATTTGGTCGCTCTGGATAAGCCCGTCTTTGAGGCGGACCACTCGCTTGGCAAAGGCGGCAATATCGTCCTCGTGGGTGATCAAGACCACGGTGCGGCCCTGTTCATTCAGTTCGCCCAGCACTTCCATAATCTCGTGGCTCGATTCGCTGTCGAGGTTGCCGGTGGGTTCGTCAGCGAGCAGGATGGCAGGGTTGGTGACCAGGGCTCGGGCGATCGCCACCCGCTGCTGCTGGCCACCGCTGAGCTCGTTGGGCTGGTGGTCAGCCCGGTCGGCCAGGCCGACCACCTTCAGGGCATTCAGAGCTCGATCCTTCCGATTGGTGGCGTCGCCTGCATAGATGAGAGGCATCTCCACGTTGTGGAGGGCGCTGCTTCGGGGGATCAGGTTAAAGGACTGAAAGACGAATCCGATCTTGCGATTGCGGATGAAGGCAAGCTGATCGTCGTTGAGCGAGGCGACGTCGATCTCGTCGAGCAGGTACCGCCCGGTGGTGGGCACGTCCAAACAGCCAAGCAGATTCATCAATGTGCTCTTGCCCGAACCGGATGCGCCCATGATGGCGACGAATTCGCCCTCATCGACCGCCAGACTGACACCACGCAGCGCCCTGACTTCTACCGCGCCCATCTGGTAAACCTTGGTCACGTCCTCTAATTGAATGGTCGGGGCCATCGCCGGGTTAACCTCCGAAGCCCCCGCCAAACGTTCCGGCGCCCCCGCCAAAGGTGGTTCCGCCGCCACCACCGGTCCGTCCGGTGGTGGTTCCGGTGGTGGTCGGTGATACCACCGTCACCGTCGGCAGGACGACCTGATCGCCGAGTTGGACCCCGGATTGAATTTCGGTGTTGCGGGAGTCGGACAGCCCGGTGGTGACGATTGTCTCTGTCTTCTTGCCGCCCACCAACAGGGTCACCGACGGCTGTCCCTGATATGTGTGCAAGGCATTGTTGGGGACGACCAGGACCCCAGTGGCACTCTGAGTAGTGATCACCGCATTGGCGGTCATGCCTGTTTTGAGGCCGGGGTCGGTCGTGGTCAGGGAAACGGTCACGTAATAGTTGACGACGCTGGACACGGTGGTGGAGGTCCCGGCCACCGCCAGGACAGTTCCTGGTAGGGACACCCCTGAGAGGGCGTCGAAGGTGACGACCGCGGGCTGTCCCGGCTTGATCAGAGCGGCATCGGTCTCCGCGAAGGGCGCGACGGCGACCCAGGTGTTGGTTTGAACCAGGGTGATGAAGGCGCTGCCGCTGGACCCGGACCCGGTGCTGCTGCTCGAAGGCAGCGGCGCGGTGGTCCCGGGGGCAAGCTGGGAGCCGCTGCCCGTGGTTCCGGCCGCAACGCTATCTCCGGCCACTCCGTTGACACTCAAAATTGTGCCGCTGATCGGCGCCGTCAGGGTAGCTTCGCTGAGATTGGCGGTCGGGGTGGCGATCGCGTCTTGGGCAGCGGTCAAAGAAGTTTGTGAGGAGTCGAGTCGCTGCTGGCCCGATACCTGGTCGGAGCTCTGCTTGCCCTGGTCAGATGCCAGCTTGCTGCTATCGGTGCTCAGTTGTTTGGTGTCGCTGTTGAACTGGGCGAGATCATTGTTGACGGCTGTTTGGTCCTTGGTGACATTCGCCCGCGCGGTGTTGACCGCGTTCTGGTCGGCGGTGCACAGGGCCGAGTTGGGCTGGGGGCTCTGCAAGCAATTGTCGGTCGTGGTGTATGCCGTCTGGGCATTAGAAACCGCCATCTGATCGGTTTGTAGAAACGCGTTGTCGTATGGATAGGCGATGGTGTAGGCGGCGCTGCTCTTGTCGGTTGCGATCGCGGAGTTGTCCGTATTGATGGCAGCTTGGTCGGATGCAATCGCGGCGGAATCTGAGGAGTTGGTTGCCGCGACGCTGCTGGCGGTGTCGTTGTAGGAGGTGGTCGCGGTGGCCAAGTTGTGTTGGGCCGTGTCAACCGCCGACTGCAGCTGGGTGGGATCGATCTTGGCCAGGTTTTGCCCCGCTGTAACCGAGTCACCCGGTTTGACATCGACTTCCGTCAGCGTGCCCGAGGCCTTGAAGTTGACGTTGATCTGCGTAATTGGCTCGACGTTTCCCGTGCCGGTCACTGTCGAGGAGATGGTCGCTCGGGAGACCTTGCGCACGTTGAGGCCGGTGGTGGCGGGGCCTGGCGGAAAGAAGATGGATCGAACGATAAATGCGGCGAGAATCACCACCACCAGGGTCATGGCTGTTGTCATCAAGATCTGGGTGCTGGGAAGTCGGGATCCACGCGGGACTATTACTGGAGCGCGCTGGGCCAAGCCGGGTCCTCCTACAGAAGAATTCGCTTCGGCTCTAGGAACTATGTTTCCTAGCCACCTCAGGCGAACGAAAGGCTAGGCCTTCTCAGATGAAGGAACCGTGAAGTGGATCAAATCCCGTCGGAGTCGGAGTCAGACTCAGGACTTAAGCCGGGTCAGGCTCGCGGGAAGGGATCAACAAATCGACCTGATCTTTAGTTCTCGATCACGGGATTCGAGCCATTAACGATCCGATCTGATATCCGCCCGCCAGCGCTAACAGCCCGATCAGCACGCTGGCAACCGCATAGAGGCTGAAATAGAAGAAGGACCTTTGCTGGAGAAGTGAGAAAAGGTCGAAACTGAAGGTCGAAAAGGTCGTGAAGGCACCGCAGAATCCAACCGCGATGATGAGGCGAGGCGCTGACCAGCTTCCCAGGCGAGCCGCCTCAAAGGCGACGAACGCCCCCAAAAGCGCACTTCCGCTGACATTGATGGCAAAGGTTCCCCAGGGAAATACGCTCGGTGTCAAGCTGGCCACCCAAATTCCAACCCAATACCTGGCGTTGGCGCCCGCCACTGCCCCGATCGAAATCAGCAAGGTCCGCACGTTGGCAATTATCGACCCCAACCGATCGGTAGCCGTCGTACCAAACGGCCATAATGAATGGACGGGAGCTCGGCCGGAACCGGGCTGAGAGGGTCGTGCTCGGCGACCGACCGCAATCCACCTGATCCGGGTAATGCCGGCGTAG
>DASZFH010000299.1:0-6183 GCA_035939985.1 Candidatus Dormiibacterota bacterium | reverse complement strand
CACCTGGAGCAGAAGACGGTCGTCCGTGAAGACAGCACAATCCTGGCCAGCGGACGACCACATTCAAAGCAAGGCTGGCCGGCGCGACCGTAAACCTGCAAACTCTCCTGCTGGCTGCCTTTCGCTCCCCAAGCATCGACGTAATCGGCGATCGAACTGCCCCGATTAGCTATCCCCAACCGGAGACAGTACCCGAGAGCTTCATGCAGGCGTTCCACGCTCGCTCGGCTCAGCGAGCCAGCGGCACGATCCGGCCGAACCCGGGCCCGGAAGCACGATTCATCGACGTAAATATTGCCTATCCCAGCAACCACGCGTTGATCTAGCAGCAGGGCCTTGACCGGCGCGCGCCGTCCGCTCAGTGAGCGCCTCAGGTCTGCCACTCGAAAGTCGGCGGCGAGTGGTTCGGGACCGAGGGTTGGCATCTTGCCTGCCTCAACGAGCTCCCTCTCGGTGCCCAGAAGCAGCCGGCCGAACCGTCGGGGATCGGAATATCGCAGTTCTTTTCCGTCGCCGAGCAGAAACACCGCATGGGTGTGATTCGGCCTCGCGAGTTCGGGTGCAGAGAGGAGGACCCGACCGCTCATTCCGAGGTGGACCACGAGCATGTCACCCCCATCCAGATGGATCCAGATGTACTTGCCACGCCGGCTGACCTTTTCGATCGTCCGTCCTTTGAGCTCGGCCGCGAAAAGGGCAGGCTCGGGGTGACGGACCATGGTCGGGAAAAGAAGCTCGCAGGACTCGATCAGCTGGCCTTCGAGGTGGGCCCTCAGATCGCGGACGATGGTCTCGACCTCCGGCAGTTCAGGCAACGGCCTGACTCACCTCGACCATATCGGCCCAGTTAGGCCCCGCTTTGGCATCAACTTCGATGCCGGTGGCAAGCTCGTACGCCCCGGTCATGACCCGTGGAACCATTTCCGCAAAGACGGCCAGCTCGCTCGCCGGGACGTCGAACACCAGCTCGTCATGGACCTGGAGAATCATCCTGCCGACCAGCGACCGGTTCTCGAGTTCCGCCTGCAGCCTTACCATCGCGATCTTGATGATGTCCGCTTGGAGGGATTGGATGGGAAAATTGATCGCCATCCGCTCGGCCGCTTGGCGGAGCTGGAAGTTCGGCGACTGCAGGTCCGGGATGCTGCGCCGGCGCCCATTGGCATTGACAACCATCCCCTCCGCTCGAGCCTGGGCCCGGATCGAGTCAAGATATTCCTTGAGCCGGGAGTAGGTTCGCCAATACTCAGCCAGAAACTCCCGCGCCTCTTCACCTGGGATCCCCATCTGCAGGGAAAGGCCGTATTCACCCTGTCCGTAGAGGGATCCGAAATTGGCGATCTTGGCCAGCCGGCGCTGGCTCGGCTGCACCGCCCCCAGATCGACCTTGAACACCCTTGCGGCCGTTACGGCATGAATGTCCTGGCCCGCCGCGAAGGCCGCCAGCATCTGCGGATCCTCACTCAGATGGGCGGCAATCCGCAGCTCGATCTGGGAGTAATCCGCCGCGAATAGAAGCTGACCCGGTCGGCCAGAAATAAACGCCCGCCGGATCCGCTGACCAAGATCGGTTCGGACCGGAATGTTCATCAGATTTGGGTTGGACGAACTCAGCCGTCCGGTTGCCGTGGCCGCTTGGTTGAGGGAAGTGTGGACACGACCGGTAGTTGGATCGACCAGGAGGGGTAGGGCGTCGACGTAGGTTGACTTGAGCTTCGAAAGTTGGCGGTGCTCAAGAATCCGAGGCACGATCGGATGCTTATCTCGCACTGCCTCCAAGGTCTCGGCATCAGTCGAATACCCGGTCTTGGTTCGCTTACCGGCTGGGAGCCTCAGATCTTCAAAAAGAAAGCGGGCCAGCTGGGCGGGAGCGTTCAGATTGATGGGCTGATCGGCCACCTCGGCGACCTCAGCCTCGATCGCGGCCAGTTGCCCGCCTAATTCCGCCCCGATGAGGGTCAAATAGGGAACGTCCAGACCCACTCCCTCCTGCTCCATCTTGGCCAGGACATGAGCCAGCGGCAGCTCGATTTCATGGAACAGGTAGTCAACCCCGAGCTGAGTCAACTCTGCCGCCAACCTTGGTTGGAGCTGGAAGCTGGCCTGCGCCCTCGCAGCGGCAAAACCGGCGACCTCGCTGACAGAGCAGTCTCCAAACTTGCGCGCCGAGCGACCAGAACCGAGAATTTCTTCCACGGCCACCAATTCCATCCCCAGGAATTCCCGGGCGAGGTCCTCAAGGCGTGGATCACGGGCTCCGGCTCCCAACAGGTAGGCGGCCAGAAAGGTGTCGAATCCCCAACCCGTGGCGTCGATCCCGGCCGCCAGCAGTCCCACACTGGACTCCTTGACGTCGTGACTCACCAATCGAGTCGTGGTCAAGACGGGCCCGATGATCGAGGCCAGGTCTCCGGGCGCCAGGTTGGCTTCACCCGCTCGGTGATTGAGCGGCAGATAAAAGCTTCGCTCAGGACCGGAGCAAAGACATAATCCGATCAGGCCGGAGGTTCGGGCAGGACCTTCCCAAACGCCGGCCAGAGCAATCCGCTCAGATCCGCCCAGATCGCTTGCCAGGTCTCGGAGCTCGTCGGAGCCTGAGACCACCACTCCCAGTTTCGGAACGACCGCTACCGGCTCAAAGAGCAAGGTGGGCTGAACCGGTACCGTTTCCGGGCCGGGGAACCGGGAAAGGAGGGCTCGGAACTCAAGATCGTCAAAAAGGCGGCGGACCCGGTCAAGGTCATAGCGCCTCCATCGACTCTTCTCGGGGTCGAACCGCAACGGCATGTCACGGACGATCGTCACCAGGCGTTTGGCCAGCAGCATCTGGTCCACGGCCGCCTCCAGATTAGCCCGTATCCGACCGGCCGGCATCTCGGGGAGGCGTTCAATCAGGGACTCGATCGACCCAAACTCGGTAACTAATTTGGCGGCCGTCTTCTCCCCTACCCCGGCGACTCCGGGAATGTTGTCGGAGGTATCGCCCCGCAAAGCCTTGTAATCGATCAACTGCGATGGCTCAAAGCCGTACCGTTGGCGGACCTGCGCGGGTCCGTACATCATGGTGTCGGTAATCCCTCTTCGGGGCACCATGGCCTCGACGGACTCTGAGACCAACTGCAGACAATCCAGATCGCCACTGACGATGGTGACGCTCATGTCCGCCGCCTCAGCTTGGGCGGATAACGTCCCGACGATGTCATCCGCTTCGTAACCGGCAACCGAATAGACCGGGATCGAAAACGCCTCCAGAATCTCTCGAACCCGTGCGATCTGGGGACGGAGATCGTCGGGCATGGGCCTGCGTCCCTGCTTGTATTCCGGGTACTCCAAAGAGCGGTTGGTGGGAGCGGCCATGTCGAACGCGGCGGCGGCGAAATCCGGCTTGGTCGAAAGGACGATCGCCAGCATCGAAGTGAAACCGTAGACCGCGTTGGTCACCTCCCCAGCATTGGTGCTCATCGGCGGGAGGGCGAAAAACGCGCGGTAGATGAGGCTGTGAGCGTCGATTAATAGCGCCTTCCCTCGGCGCCCACGGACCATCGATTGATTCTATGGGGCCGCGCTCTCGGGGGTGCCAGGCGAGATCCATGGATCTCGGGCAGGGTTATGATGGGCCGCGAGGTGTCACCCACGGAAGGCCTGATCGAAGTAACGGTTGACAGTATCCGGGTCCATGTCCCAACTGGCCAGTACGTCGTCATTCTCAAGGAGAAAGACGCGGACCGCTACCTTCCCATCTGGATCGGAGTGTTCGAAGCAACCGCCATCGCCCACAAGATCATGGGAATCAGTACTGACCGGCCGATCACCCACGACCTGATGACGGGGATCTTCAAGGAGCTTGAGGTTTCCGTCCAGAAAGTCGTGGTCACGGCGCTTGCCGACGAGGTTTTCTTCGCGCGACTTTTCCTGTCCCACAACGGCCATGAAATCGACTTTGACGCCCGGCCAAGCGACGCTGTCGCGCTTGGGGTGCGCGTCGCATGCCCGATTTTCGTGGCCACCGATGTCTTCGACCGAGCCAGCGTTACGCCGGAGAAGGATGAGAGCGAGGGCGACAACCCCGACGATGACCGATTGGCCGTGTTCAGAGACTTCGTCAACAGCCTCAATCTGCCTGACCTCCCCGACGAACCGGATGCCCCTGAACGAGGCCCCTCCGCCAGCTAGGCAGTAGCGGCCGGAATGCGGGCCGAGCGGAATTCGCTGCGCCGGTAAGGTCCGCGATATCATTCGGCGGGTGACCCAGATCGCACTCGTCACCGACTCCACCTCAGACCTCTCCCCCACGCTGGTGGAAGAGGCAGGTATCACGGTAATCCCGCTGACAGTGACCGTCGGCGGGCGTAGTTACCAGGACGGGATCGAAATCAGCTCAAGCCAGTTCTACGAGCGGATGGCAACCCACCCCGACGGCATTTCGACCTCGCAACCACCTCCTGGGTTGTTTGTTCAGGCCTATCAGCGCCTCCTCACGGACTACGACCACGTGATTTCGATTCACATCTCCGAAAAGTTGAGTGGGACATTATCATCGGCACGCCAGGCCCGGGAGATGATCGATACGCCTGATCGCATACATCTGATCGATTCCCAGGGTGTCTCCATGCAGTTGGGCCTCTTGACCTTGATGGCGGCTAACCTCGCCCACTCGGGGTCCGACTGGGATTCGGTTGTGGCCCGGATTGAGGCCGCCCGACTCAGCATGCGGACCTATTTCACGCTTGCCACTCTGGAGAACCTTCGCCGCGGGGGGAGGATCGGACGAGCAAGCGCATTCTTGGGGTCCGTACTCCAGGTCAAGCCGGTTCTGGCTATCGAGGGCGGATTGGTCGTGCCCGTGGAACGAGTCAGGACCCACGACCGAGCCGTGGCCAGGCTGGTGGAATTGGCACGCAGCGTCGATACAGGGCATGGGCTGTGTGCGGTGGTGGCCCACGCGGCGGAGCCGGAATTGGCGGAAAAGGTTGCCAGCCAGTTGGAAGACTGCAGCGAGACCCTCCTCATCCAGGCTATCGGTCCAGTCGTCGGAGCTCATGCGGGCCCGGGGGCTGTGGGTATCGGCTGCTATCCAGCCGAGATGCTCCCATTGGGTTTGAAACTCAAGGCCGGCACCACCCCGAGCGGGTAGCAAGCCCCGGGTCGGTGCTGCTGCCTATCCCCACTCCCGATCGCGCATTATCCAACTACGGCCAGTTGGTATCCGATTCGGACCTGGAGGAGCTGCGAAGGTTGGCAGAGCCCCTGCAAGGGGCTAGGGTCCTTCACCTCACCGCCACAGCGGCCGGAACGCATCTTGCTGGCACCATCCGAGCACTCGTCCCATTGATGCGTGATCTCGGCCTTGATGCCCAGTGGGCCATGCCGGAACCCGGCCCCGACTACGACCAGTGGGGCTGGGCGGTCTACGAAGCGCTCGCCGGTGGGGAAGTAGGGTGGACATCCGAACTGCTCGGCCGGTGGGAGGGATACGCCGATCGGAACGCTGCTTTGCTGGATTCCGACCCAGACTTCGTCGTGGTCCACGATCCCCAGCCACTCCCGATTCTCGACCGTCTGCGGCTCCAACGGGACACCACGGCGGCTTGGCTCTGGCATTGCCACCTCGACTTACGCGACGCTCAGCCGGAGGCCTGGGGAGTCGTTGAAAAGTACATTGGCCACTACGCTGGGCTGGTCCTGGAACAAACCGCGTTTGCCGGCAACCACATGGACGAGCGAGCCAGCGCCGTGATCCCCCCGGCTATCGACCCCCTTTCTCCTCGGAATGTTGAGATCCCCCACGAGGACCAGGAGCTGGTCCTTCATTTACT
Source organism: Candidatus Dormiibacterota bacterium (assembly GCA_035939985.1). Lineage (GTDB taxonomy): Bacteria > Chloroflexota > Dormibacteria > Dormibacterales > Dormibacteraceae > DASZFH01. The sequence goes on along the minus strand of DASZFH010000299.1, from coordinate 367 downwards.
TGGAATCAACCCTCAGCGACAGCTCATGACCCAGTTCTGCCGGATGGACATGTGGACGGACTCGACCAGTGCTTTCGACGTCTTTCGCCAGGTGAAGCCCGTCCTGCCTGACCTCCAGCTGGCCATCGTTGCCCAGATGGGAACAGACACTGGGGCCTACTTGCAATTCGAACAATTGGCCAGGCGAGCGGCCAATGAACCTGACGTGCACCTGTTCAGCTCGGTTGATGGGGTTGGTGACGTGGAGATCAACGTCCTCCAGCGGGCCTCCACAGTCAACTTCCAGCGGAGCGTCAGGAAGGGGTTCGCACCGATCTTGATGGAGGCCTCGTGGAAGGGGCGCCCGGTGGTCGCGGGAGTCTCCGGC
>DASZFH010000298.1:0-3008 GCA_035939985.1 Candidatus Dormiibacterota bacterium | reverse complement strand
AAAGAAGCTCCTGGGCCAGGCGATCGTCCTCATCTTCGTCCCGCCCTCGGCGGATGGACCCGGCCATCGGTTCAGAAAGTGCCAACGATCCACGCCTCCGGATCAGCAGTTCCGGCGATGCCCCGACCAACGCCGATCCGTCGGAGCCGCCGATCACGTAGGTGTAACAGCCGGGGAAGGAGGCCCGCAGTGCCCGGCCGACCTCTGCGGCCGCGATCACTCCATCTCCATCAGCCAGCACCTCCCGTGCCAGCACGACTTTGCTGGCTTCATCCGCACGGATGCGGTGCCGCACTTGCTCCACAATGTTCAACCATTTGGCGGCTGACTGAGCCAGGTCCACCTTGATCCGGGACGCGCCCGGCGCTTGAAACGATGTCGCCCCAGGCTTCAAGAGATCCCATGCCTGGGCCGAGGTGGCCGTGGCGAACACCCTGCCTCGCTTCCGGACGAGAGCCAGGGCGGGAACTCTCAGGAGCAGGCTCGGGAAGCCCAGCCATGGGCCCTGCGGATCGGCATCGGGGTCGAATGCCCAGCCCCCGACCGCGATCAGGTCAGAGGGGCTCTGGTCCGCTCCGCCGGCTGCCCTGCCGTTCGCAAAGCGATTCCACAGGCGAGCCGCGGCTGCGATCCGGTTATCGCCCGGCTCGGTATCGATGACCTGACCATCCGCATCTTCGAGGCTGGCCCCACCCTCGGTCGCGACCAGTTCGAAGGCCTTTCCCAGGGCTGCCACACTGACCGCTTCAGGCAGGGGGCGCTCGATCAGGGCGACTTCGTGACCATTGTCTCGGGCCGTCCCCGCCGCCGAGATCAGGTCCGTGGTTGAAGGCAGCTCGCGTCGGTTGAGGAGCACCCTAGGCTTCGGAGCGCTCGATGTGTTCTCGGGCGGCACGGACCAGGGTGCGTTCAAAATGGTGGCGGACCAGGACGCCGGCAGCATCGAGCAAGCCGGTAAAGAGTTCCAGCAGTTCCGGTTCGACTCCGCTGGCGGGGCCGCCCGCCGCCTGCATCCGCTCCCTGACATGGCGGTCGAACAGCTCCACGGCTTGTCGCGCGGTTGTCTCCGCGGACAGAGCATGGCTTCTTGCGAGTTCGAGCAATTCACCGAGGGGGATTCCTGCCTCCACCAGCTTGAGCCCAGCGCTGAGGGCGGTCAGATCGCCAGCGGGGAACCTCGGATGCTTGGCGGAAGGGTCGATCGGCACGAGGAGCCCACCTCGTTGGAGTTCCCGCAGGATGGGAGCAGCCACGCCACTGCTCCGAGAGAGGTCCTCAAGCGTAAGGGTGTCGTTGCTTTGAGGCCTGGTCACGGCGGCGACCAATGATTCATCCGAAGGTTCGAGCTCACCGTTCAGAAACCGGCGGATTACCGTCAGTGTGAAGCCGCGCTGTTGGAGCTCCCGGATGCGAGTGAGTCGGATGAGGTGGTCATGGTCGTAGAGGGTGTATCGACCCTGGCGCCGGGGGGCTGAGAGCAGGCCCTTGCCCTGGTAAAAGCGAATCGTGTCGACGGCCACACCTCCCGCCCTCGCGAGCTGTTCGATTCGATACTCCATGAGTGGTCACTCTAAACGACAGCATCGTTTTGGCGGCGCAAGGAATGGTTCTGTGACCCGTTTTACTAATCGAGCGGGGACAACCCGCACCTACTGGAACTTCCTCTCTCCTCCGGGGCTGGGGTGCCGCGCCTCAGCCCCACCTCTATGTCCTGGTCGCGGCTTTCGAGCTCCGGCTGGCGTACCGAGTGGCTTCGAACCCTACGGCCGCCAGGCCCACCGCAATCACGACATCCCCTGGGCTGAAGGCTAGGTCAAGGGGAGTGTTGTCAAACCAGCTGATCCGGAGCCAATCATCCAGCCAGGCGAGCATCGTGGCCGGGCCGGCTTCGATATAGCCACCAAGCGGTCCGTGAGCGAGTTCGGGGGCGGTGGTCTGGGCGATCGCATGCTCCAGCGGCATATGGCCGCCGTTGACGACGATCACGGTCAGATTAAGCCCGGTTCCGAGGGCAATCAACCAGAATCCATTGAGGATCCCTGCGTGCCAGATGATCCAAGCGATGAATACCAGTGATGAGGCAACAAAGATCCCGGGAAAGATCGCGTCTAGGTGGGGAGGGGGATTCTGAGCAACGGTCCTTACCGCCAGGGCTAGGACCAGTAGCAGCGGCCAGCGCCACGGAATTCGTCCCAGATCTCCCAGTCTTCCGCCCCAAACCAGCCCAGCAGCAACCCCAATGATCCCGGCAGCGATAAAGTCCAGGTTCACGAATTGGCTGAGGTGCGGACCCTTCGGTTCCCGATGCCGGTGGCCACCGCCAAGATGATCAGTCCGAGGGCGACCAGGAAGTACGTCGTCCGCGGCCCGGGCCCAGCGTTGAGGGGACCGCTGATCGCCAACCCAGTCAGGGAAGCCACCTGGGTTACTCCGAAGCGAACCGCCATAGCCCGGCCGTGCTGCGACTGAGGCACCGCGTCAAGGAAGCCCTTCTGGTTACCCACGACATAGAGCGGATTACCGATCGAGGCCACGAACAAGATGACTGAAGCGAGCCAGAGATTGGGGGAGAGACTGAGGAGAACGCTCATCACCCCCATCGTCCCCAGCCCCAGGGTGACAGCGACTGCTGCGGGGAGGCGTCGCCATTTGCCGATCACCCAGGTGCCGGCGGCCACTCCCGCGGTCAGAACTGTCTCCAAGATGGTGTAGGCCTCGCCACCGTTGGGGCCGATTTGATAGGCCAATAGCAACAGGGTGCTCAGGGTCATGGAGACGAATCCGGCCGCAATGGCGGCAGTGGCCAGATGCAACCAGATCTTCGGGGCGTTCAATACAGTCGCGTAGGCGCTGTGGAGTCTCAGTTCGGGGTCCCCTCCGCCACCCATGGTCAGGTTCCTGCTCAGTAGGGCGGAGCCCAGGAATGTGAGGCCATCGAGCAGAAATAGGGCGGTGGTCTGATTGTGGGACCAGAGGAGAACCAGGCCGGCGAGGGGATAGCCGACGAT
>DASZFH010000297.1:0-2546 GCA_035939985.1 Candidatus Dormiibacterota bacterium | reverse complement strand
CGACGTCAGAGACGTCAATCCGGTATTGGAAACCTTTGCTGTTCATCACATCACTGAGGGCACCAGCCGCTCGCACCTCGCCACGGTTGAGCACCACCACCCGATCGCACAGCTCCTCAACCTCGGAGAGAAGGTGGCTGGAGAAGAAAATCGTCAAACCTTGCTCATCGGCCAGCTTTCGCAGCAGGATCCTCAGACCGTGGATGCCGTTGGGGTCGAGGCCGTTGGTAGGTTCATCCAGAACCAGAACCCGAGGTTTGCCGAGCATGGCCTGGGCCAGGGCCAACCTCTGCCTCATGCCCATCGAATAGCGCTTAACCTTGTCGTCACCGCGCTCGGTCATCCCCACCAGCCCCAACAGGTCGGTGATCTGCTTTTCGTCAACCGGGCCCAGCATGCGGGCGAATTGACGCAGGTTATCGCGGGCAGACAGAAAGCCGTAGAACCCGGGTTGCTCCAGGGTCGCACCGAACTGGCCTGCCGCCGCCTCGTGGTCCTTCCAGGAGTCGTGACCGCCGACTTTGACCGACCCAGCGTCCGGCCTCAGCAATCCGAGCAGGATCCGAATGGTGGTTGTCTTACCGGCTCCGTTGGGTCCCAGAAATCCGAAGACCTCGCCTTCGCCGACCTCAAAGCTGACATCGTTGAGGGCGCGCAGGCTTCCGAATTTCTTGGTCAGGTTCTGGATCTCGACGAGAGCCGCCACCCGACCAGTCTAAGGGTCCTAGCCGCTGGGTGCCTGGGGCAGCGGCGTTGCCGACTGTTGCAGTTGATAGGAGATGGCGAGCGGTGCAGTGGAACCAGCGGCTGGGCCGCGCGCAGATCCGCGATGGGATTCGAGCTGATCGGGGCACAGTAGCGGCACCTCGAGAACGAAGGTGCTTCCCCGCCCGATTTCGGAGGCGGCGGTGATGTCGCCCCCATGCATGCGGGCCAGATGGCGTGAGAGGTATAGGCCCAATCCAGTCCCCCCGATGGCTGCGTTCTCGTTGCTCTCGATCCTGCCGAACTGGGTGAAGAGTGTTGACATATCGGCATTCGCGATGCCCAATCCATGGTCCCGAACCTCAAAAGCGGCGCGATCGTGCTCAAACCAGACCTTGCAGTGAACCTCGCCACCTTCCGGCGAGTACTTGATTGCGTTGGTCACGAGGTTGCTGATAATGGTGGTAATTCGGTCGCGATCGACCGCAACCGGAACTTCCGCATTGGGCCGCTCCAGTACCACTGGGTGGGCGGCTCCCGCGAAAGGCCGGACCGACTCGATCGCCTCCGCGGCCAGTTGGGCTAGGTCGGAGGGCTTGGGCCGGAGGATCAGGCGGCCCTCCTGAAGGCGGGCCACCTCAATCATCTGTTCCACCATATCGCCCATCTGGCGCGCCTTGAGCGTCATGGCCGGCAGGGCCTGCTCCATGGGCAGTTCGAAGCGGCCGAGGCAGCCCGACTCGGCCAAACTCAGATAGCCCAACAGAACTGTGATTGGACCCCGCAGCTCGTGGGAAGCCAGGTTCAGGAATTCAGACTTGGTCTTTTCGAGAGCGGCGAGCCGTTCGGTGAGGATGCACCTATCGAGGCTTGCGGTGATCGAAGTGGCGTAACGGTCGAGCCGTATCAGCTCATCTGATCCGAACAGTGGCGTGAAGGGCCCCGCGATCGCGACCAAAAAACCTTCACCGCGCTCGAGGGGTAGCGGGACCGTGATCGCCATCTGTTCGGGCTGGCCCCCCAGATTGACCAATCTGCGGCCCGGATCGAGGTTTCGCCACAGGGTTTCCGCCTCGGTCGTCGCGATGTCCGCGGTGGCCAGAATCGTTCCGTCGGTGTCGATGATAAAGGCCGATTCGGCGCCAACCAGGCGAGCCGCCCACCGTACCGCACGGGCGCCAAGTTCCTGGCGCGATGGTGAGAAGAGGAGGAGGTCCCGAACCGCATCGCCCAGGCCGACCTCTTCGCGGTGCCGCCATCCCCGACGGACAAAGGCCGGCGGACTGAAGCTCACGTAAAACAGCGGCACTACCGCCAGGGCCAGGATTTGAATAAGGATCTGGCTGCTCGGAGCTCCCGCCATGGTGGGCGCGGTCCCCGAAAAGAGGAAGATCAAGGTCAGGCCGACCAGGGCCGCACACATGGTTCGGAGGCGAGCCCTTTGGACTGAGGGTCGGTCCCTACTCGCCACCCAGAGACGCACAATGGTGTCTCCGACGCAGGCGACCCATGCCAGCACCACCAGGGCTGCGGCCGCAGTCTGAAACGGGGATAGATGCGAGGGGTAGATGCTCGGCTCTCTGGCCGCCCAGCCCAGACTCGATACAAGCACCAAGGCTCCGATCACGACGCGGTGTCCGCCCTTCGATACGCTGACGAATCTGGACCTGAAGTAGACGAGCGAATAGGCGGAAATGGCGGCACCGAGAACTATCAGGTCGGTCAGTGGCTCGCCATAGCTGGCGTGGAGGACCGATTGCAGCCTGACGAGCACTCCCATGGCCGCCAGTGCTGTGATTGCAATAGCCAGGGAGTTGCGGCGTCCGTCCCCGCCACCGTTG
>DASZFH010000296.1:0-4354 GCA_035939985.1 Candidatus Dormiibacterota bacterium | reverse complement strand
GACTGGCAAACCGTTCGACCGAGAGGCCATGGGGCCTCGCCACAGCGATCGCTGTATCGGCGGCTCGATTGAGATCGCTGGAAACGATTCTGCCGACCCGGACCGAAGCAAGCAGATCGGAGAGCCGAGCGGCCTGTTGCTTCCCTATTGCTGACAGAGGCGGGTTGCCCCAACCGACCGCGACATCACCGCTCCCTTCCGCCTCCCCGTGGCGGACCAGCCAAACCACCCGGTCATCACTCATACGCGCACCAGTCCCGCCATGCGCTCGATCTGGGCCAGATCGAGGCTACCTTCGAGCACGTCGGCGAGTTGGTCGAAAGGGTCTGATGGCGGCGCGGCGGGTGGCGGCAGAGACACTCCCTTGCGCTCAGCCAGAGCCTCCAGGACCAAACGGCGGGTAAGCCGGTCGCTGAGTAGCCCATGCAAGCTGGTCCCGACCACCCAGCCGTCGTCCGACATGGAACCATCGGAGCGGCCATCAAGAATTAGTGGAACCGTGGCGGTGGAAAGCACGGCTCCCATCCTCATCTCGTACCCTCTGAGAACTTGGGATTTGGCCTGAGCCAGAAGGCCACAACCCGCCACAACGGTCGCCTCGCGCTGGGCCGTGACCTTGGACGCGCCGAATGTGGTCCAGGCGGGCAGCAATCCGAGACCTGGGACGGATTCGTGAACGGACTCCACGCCCAAGGAGTCATCGATCCGATGGCCCAGCATCTGATAGCCAGCACAGATTCCAAGCACCGCCGAACCAGCTTGGCGCGCGGCCAAAATGGCGGCGTCCAATCCGGCCGAACGTAGAGCCAGCAGATCCACGACGGTGGTCTTGGAACCAGGCAGGACAATCAGATCAGGCTGGCCCAGCTCATGGGCACGGTCGACCAACCGGACTGAGACCCCCGGCTCACCAACCAGACCATCGAACTCGTCGAAGTTGCTCAGGTGTTCGAGGTGAATGATGGCGACATCCAAGGCCGATCCGGGTCGAGGCGCCCGGAGGACGGCGATTTCCAGCGAATCCTCCACCGGAAGCCGAATCGGAACGTACGGCACCACCCCCACTACCGGCAGTGAGCCCTGGCGCTCCAGGAACTCCACCCCCCCCGCAAACAGCTCCCGATCGCCTCTGAACCGGTTGACGATGAGACCATGAACCCGGGCCCGATGGCTGGGCGAGAGCAGATCCAGCGTTCCCAGCAGGGCCGCGAAGATCCCGCCCCGATCGATGTCGCCGACCAGCAGAACTGGTGCGTCCGCCGCCTCCGCCACTTTCATGTTGACGATCTCCCCCTGACTCAAATTGACTTCGGCGGGGCTACCGGCGCCTTCGATCAGGACCAGGTCGAACCGGGACCTTAGGTCGTCCAGGGCTTCCATCACTTGTGGCCAGAGCTGACTCCTCATTGCCCGGTAAGAACCGGCCGGCATTGTACCGATCGAACGCCCCATCACCACCACCTGGCACAGCCCGTCCGCCTCGGCCTTGATCAAAATCGGATTCATCGCCGCCTCGGCCACTACTCCGGCGGCATCCGCTTGCACCGCCTGAGCCCGCCCGATCTCCGCGCCGGTGATCGTGATTGCCGCGTTCAAGGCCATGTTCTGAGACTTGAAGGGAGCGACTCGGAGACCATGACGAGAGAACACCCGGCACAGTCCGGCGGTCAGAAAGCTCTTGCCGACCGATGAGGATGCTCCTTGGATCATCAGCGTCCGCGCGGTCATGGCAACGCCTCGATCGCGCGCAGAACCGTGGCCAGGTCGTCCTGACGAGGAGCTGAAACCCGAATGTGATCGGGCAGCCCGAACGACGCGCAATCACGAACGGCAATCCCCCGCTCAGCAAGCCGGGCACCGGCTCCTGGGGCCGAAATGAGAACGTAGTTGACGTCCGAAGGCCAGGGCTGCAACCCCCGACCGGCAAATGCGGCTGAAACTCTGGCCACGTGATTGCGGGCCAATTCTGCCCCCAGTTCCAGGTGTCGAATATCCTCCATCCCCGCCACCCCGGCAGCGATCTCGGCCGCGCCCAGCGGCCAGGCGGGTAGAAGTCCGGCCAGAGCCTGGGCGCAAGCTGGCTGAGCCACCAGATAGCCCATCCGCAGTCCCGGCAAACCGAGTTCTTTGGTCAGAGAACGAATGACCACTGAGTTGAGCGGGAGATTCATCTCCAGAAGGCTGGTGCCTTCAAGCGCGAACGGAACGAAGGCCTCGTCGATCAAGAACGTCGTGCGGGGGGATAGCGCACAGACATCGCGAACCTTTTCCGCCGGCCATGCCACCGCGGTCGGGTTGGCGGGGTTGGCGATCAGGCAGACCGCCGGAGCTTGAGCCAGCGCTTGGCGCAGATCAGGCTCGGAGGACACCTCAACGTAGGTCGCCCCGGTCGCCCCCACAGCCCGGCGATATTCTCCGAAGCAGGGTCCCAAAGCCACCGCCTGTTCGGATCGGCCCAGCAAGAGAAGGGCGCACAGCCAGATCCCTGCCGCCGCACCGGGAACCGGCACCACGTTATCAACCGAAAGACCGTGCCGGCGTGCCGCCGCGGTGCGGAGAGAATCGGCTGTCAGTTCGGGGTAGCGCCAGAGAACCGCATCCCTGGCAGCGGCCAGCGCTACCGGGCTGGGGCCCAGGGGATTGAGAGAAGCGCTGAGGTCGATTCCCGCCCAGCTCGCTCCGCCGTGGACTGCCGCGGGCTGTGGGATCAGGCTCATCGCCGCCGACCCAAGCAGATCAGCGCCATCGCTCCCCCCGCCACGATTCCAGCGCCCACCATCACAATCCGGGCAGCCCTCTCGACATCCTCTGGGCGCGGGTCTGGCCGCCGTTCACCTAATGCATGGTGGCCACGCTTCTCCAGTCGCCGGTTCAACGCGCCGCTCATAGCCGCCATGGGATGGCCCGCGTTGGGACTCTGAGTCTGGCCGTGATCAGCCCGCCAGCCCGCCAGGGCACTCTTGCCCGCCAGCGGACCCTCTGCCACGGCCGCCGCCAGCACCAGGGCCAGGGCCGTTAGCCGGCTCGGAATCCAGCTCAGGACATCGTCGGCCCGCGCTGCCGCCTTCCCCCACCACTCCATCTCGCCCCGATAACCGAACATGGCATCGGCGGTATTGACAACTCGGTAGACGGCCGCCCCCGCCAGACCAAACAGCGCGTAATAGAACCAGGGCGCGGTAACCGAATCCGAAAGATTCTCCGCCATCGATTCGATGGCGGCTGAGGCGGCCTGGCTCTCTGTCATGGCATCGGTGGGCCTGGACACGAGGGCTCTCAGCCCGCGCCGAGCCCCGGGCAAGTCATGGCGTGAAAGGGCACTGCCGACTGAGCGGCCCTCAAACACCAGCTGGCGGAGCGAGAAGGTTGGTTTCAAGGCCAGGGCGGCGATGATCCAGCCGCGGCGCCCGGCGGCCCGCTCCACCGCTCGGGCGCCGATGGCGGTCAACAGCACCACTCCAAAGAGGACAGCTGCTCCTCGACTGAACTGACCGATTGGACTGGCCTCCCGACGATCGCCATGGCCCGCTTCCAGCAATCGACCAGCATGGACGACCGGATGCCAACCGGCGGGCGGCTCCCCCCAGGCCAGGTCGGCCAGGATCGCGGCGGTCAAGACCCGACCCTCAACCATGAATACTGGTTAGAGCGACAAGCGCGGCCATCTGGGCAATCTCACAGCCCGCTCCGTAGACGTCTCCAGTGGCCCCGCCGATCCGACGACGAGCCAACCACCCAACTCCTGCCACAACCACAGCCACGATCAGTAGGGTTGCGCCGAATTGAAGCAGCGACGGCCTCAGAAAAGCCCCAAACAGCGCCAGGGTCGAGGCAACCCCGCATGCGAGAACCACATCGATGCGGTCACCAAGCAGCTTGCCCAAACCAGTCGGCCGGATGTACGGCAGCTTCCATATCAATCCCAGCACAGCCAGCCGGGACAGCACTCCCGCCATGACCAGATCCAGAAACCCGGCTCGACTGCCGGTCCCGGCTAGCGCCGCCACCTCGGCCCCAACCACCAGGATCAGTGATATCACCCCGAATGATCCCACCCGTGAGTCGCGCATGATCTCAAGGCGCCGCTCCGGTGTCGATCCACCAAGGAGACCGTCCGCACAGTCCGCCAGCGCGTCGAGATGTAGGCCCCCGGTAAGGATCGCCAAAACGGCCACGGCGGCGATCGCCGCCAGCGCCCGGTTGCCGGACAGCCCGACCAACTCATAGGCCCCCCCCCCAGCCACTCCCAAGGCAGCCCCCACCACCGGGAAAGCTGCTTCCCCCAGACCCTCGATTCGCCCCGGAATCGGAATCACGGTGAGAAAGGTCAAAGCCGATCTCAGACTGGTCACAA
>DASZFH010000295.1:0-2160 GCA_035939985.1 Candidatus Dormiibacterota bacterium | reverse complement strand
CCCAGCGGCAGCGTACACCCCGGATGCTTCGTAACCCAGGATCCTTACGTTCCTCGCATCAGAGGACAACGCGGTATCTGTGTAGAGCCCGCTATGGACGTCGACGGTGCGGACCGTTTCCTCATAGGTGCTGCCAACGTCCTCACTCCCGGTCGTTGCATATTGGAGGCCATCTGGAGAGACAGCAGACCGCTGCGAAGCGACCCACTTGCTCTGGCCCCGCAGATATGACAGTTGACCGCCGGCGCCGATGCTGCTGGACGGGTCTGGAGTAAATGCCCCATCGGGAAAGCTGATAAAGCCGCCCGAGCCTGGCGCGCCTGAGGAGATCCCGATCTTGCAGTTCAGGTCCGCCGCGACAACCGCCCGGGCACTTGGGGAGGTCGAAACCGCACCGGGGCTCGTGGCGGCTGGACTGTGTGCGATTGCTATTTTGGTTGTGCTTGATTGGCTGGAAGTTGTGCACGCTACTGCCATCATCCCGGCCGAAGCGATTACAAGATACGAATTACGCATTAGTCGGTCCACCTCGTTTGTTTTGTCTTCCAATCAACCTTCCGCTCGACTGTCAAACACAACATGCCGGGCATCGGGAAGGTTACGGTATGACCGGGTTCGAATTTGGACGGGGGGCTCACCCGGGAACTAGGATTGGACCCTGGCCACCCCCGAGACCTTCGTCCACCTCCACAACCACACCGAATTCTCGCTCCTTGATGGGGCGAGTCGGATCACGGCCATGGTCGAACGTGCGGCCGCGCTGGAGATGCCAGCCCTTGCCCTCACCGACCACGGCGTCATGTACGGGGCGATCCAGTTCTACAAGGCGTGCAAGGCGAATGGGATCAAGCCGATCCTGGGGTGCGAGGTCTACGTCGCACCCCGTTCCCGTTACGACAAGGACAGCAAGCTTGACCGCGACCCCTATCACCTGACCCTGCTCGCCGCCAATGCCGAGGGCTATCTCAATTTGATGAAACTCTCCAGCATCGGGCAGCTGGAGGGCCTCTATTACAAGCCCCGCATCGACCGGGAGGTGCTGGCCGCCAATTCAGCCGGTCTGGTGGTTTTGTCAGGGTGCCTGGCGGGCGAGCTGGCCACCAAGATCACCCAGGGCGACATGGAGGCAGTCCGAGCCACCGCATCGGACTACCGGGACATTTTCGGCCCGGACCGGTACCTGCTGGAAGTCCAGCGCCATGGGATTCCCGAGCAGGAGAAGGTCAACGAGGCTTTGAAGCAGCTCTCCAAAGAGATGGGGCTGAGGCTGGTCGCCACCAACGATCTCCACAACGTCCACAAGGCCGACGCCGACGCGCACGACGTCCTCCTCTGCCTCCAGACCGGCTCTCGCGTTAACGATCCGGACCGGTGGCGCTTCAACTCCCAGGATTTCTACCTCAAGACGGCGGCCGAGATGGCGGCGGTGTTTGCGGACATGCCGGAGTCGCTCAGGAGCACGCTCGAAGTCGCCGACCAGATCGATGTCAAGATCGAGTTGGGTCGCTCCATCCTGCCCCCCTTCCAGGTGCCCGAGGGCATGACTCCGGATTCATATCTCCGCCAGAAAGTCGACGAGGGCCTCCGGTGGCGTTACGGGACGCCGAACCAGGTGCAGCGCGATCGAGCCAGTGAGGAGCTGGAGGTAATCACCCAGACGGGGTACGCCTCCTATTTCCTGATCGTGTGGGACTTCTACAACTTCGCCCGGCAAACGGGGGTGGTGGTCGGGCCCGGGCGAGGTAGCGCGGCGGGCAGCTTGGTGTCCTACGCCCTGGGCATCACCAACCTCGACCCTATCGCCCACGGGCTCATCTTCGAACGCTTCCTCAATCGCGATCGGGTGAGCATGCCCGACATCGATTGCGATTTCTCGGTTGAAGGCCGGGAAAAGGTGATCCGCTATGTCACCGAGAAGTACGGCGCCGATCGCGTGGCTCAGATCGTGACTTTCACCACCATGGCCTCCAAAGCTGCCATCCGCGATGTCGGCCGCGTGTTGGACATCCCGCTTCGGGATTGTGATTGGCTGTCCAAGCTGGTCCCGGTCTACCAGGGCCGCTCCAAGACGCTGGACGAGGCCATGGCCGAGGTTCCGGAAATCAAGGAGTCGTACGAGAGTGGTCCCGAGCTGAGGCGCTTGCTCGATGTGGCCCGTGC
>DASZFH010000294.1:0-5471 GCA_035939985.1 Candidatus Dormiibacterota bacterium | reverse complement strand
CGGGGATTGGATTAAGCCAAGGCCCGAAAGGGTACATAGAGAGGAGTTCAGATGAGCGACGAGTTACCTCCCCCAAAACACAACCCGGTAGAGCCGTCTCCGGGATATAACCCTTCGCTCAACCTGCCGGGGCACTATCCGCCCCCGCCCCCGCCGCTCACACCAGGTGGCTATGGGGGGTACGCGCAGGGGCCGCCACCGCCTGCGGCTCCCTACTCCCGAGGGGATCAGCCGACCGGACCTCCAAATCGCTTCGGATCCCTGGCCGGAATCGGTGCGGTCGGGGTTTTGTTGAAAATCCTCCTGGCCGGTAAGTTTCTGACGCTGATCACCCTCGGAGCGAGCTTCGGGCTCTACTCCTGGAGATACGGGCCCCTGGTGGCCGGTGGCCTGGTCGGAATGATCTTCGTGCATGAGATGGGCCATGTGCTGGAGATCCGTCGGCAGGGAATGAAGGCAACGGCACCGATCTTCATCCCATTCTTTGGGGCCGCGATTTTTCAGAATTCCCATCCAACCGACGCTCTCCGGCAGGCTCAAATTGGTATCGCGGGACCGGTCGCGGGAACGCTGGGGGCCACTGCGGCCCTGGTCATGTTCCACGCCACCGGGTACAGTTGGCTTGCGGTTTGGGCCGGAATCGGATTCGGACTCAATCTTTTCAACATGATCCCGGTCGGGATGCTCGACGGGGGCTGGATCCTGGCCCCGGTATCAAAGTGGTCCCAGGTTCTGGGCCTGGTTCTCCTGGTTGGTGCATCACTCTGGATTCATTTCCCGATTGAGTACCTCCTCTTGATTTTGGTCATCGGATTTCCGGCGCTGATGTCCCGGTTCCAAAATGCCGGCAGCGACTACTACCGGTCTGTCCCGATGGGGGGGCGGATCGCCATGGCCATAGCCTGGATCGGACTCTGCGCTTATCTGATTTGGGGCGTTTTTTACGTCCTTTCCATATTCGGGGTCAGCCCCTTCTGACGCCGACCCGGTACAATCTGCCATTCGGAGCTACAAAGAACTATGAAAACCGCAATCCACCCAACCTTTTACGAAGATGCGCTGGTCACCTGTGCGTGTGGGAACACGTTTACAACAGGTTCCACCCAGAAAGAACTCAAGACCGAGATCTGCTCGGCGTGCCACCCCTTCTACACAGGCCAGCAGCGCATGGTGGACACGGGCGGCCAGGTCGAAAGGTTCATGAAGCGGGCGGCGAAGAGCGGCCGCTGAGCGCGGTGCCCATAGCTGGGCCTTCGAGGTGAAGTCCGGGGAGAGCCAACCCGCGAGGGGTCGAGAGCGGTTCTTTTACGGCGGCCAGGCGGTAATCGAGGGCGTGATGATGCGTGGCCCCTCCAGCTACGCGATTGCTTGTCGTCTCGCCAAGACGGGCGAAATCAAGATTGACCGGGGACCTCTAACCTCCAAAATCTATACCCGTCCCTTTTGGAAGCTGCCCCTGATTCGTGGGTTGGCGTTGATGGTCGAGACCATTCACCTCGGAATGAAGTCGATGATCTGGTCAGCCAACCTCAACGCCACCGGGCAGGATCTTGAAATTGGCAAGAGAGAGATCGCGATCGCCATCCTGGTGGCTGCGGCGGCAGGTTCGGCCCTGTTCATCCTAATTCCGCTGCTCGGGGCCGGGCTCACGGTTAAGCAGAGTGGCTCTTTCGTGTTCGTGGTTGTCGAGGGATGTATCCGGGTGGTCCTCGTGCTTGGTTACATGGCCCTGATCGGACTCCTCCCTGATGTGCGCCGGGTTTTCCAGTACCACGGTGCCGAGCACATGACCATCAATGCCTACGAGTCGGATTGGCCCCTGGAAGTGGAATCGGTCGAGAAGGCAAGCCTGCTTCATCCCCGCTGCGGAACTGGATTCCTGATCGTGGTGGTCGTGGTGAGTGTTCTCCTCTTCAGCATGGTGGCGGCCTTCCATCCCAACTGGCTCGGGCTGATTCTGTCCAGAATCGCCGGCATTCCGATCATCGCTGGGTTGTCCCTGGAATACATCCGGCTTCTGGGCAGGCATCGGGGGCACCCGTTCGCTCGCCTCCTGCTGGTCCCGGTCTTGGCAACCCAGAAGCTGACCACACGACGTCCCAGCCCCGACATGTTGGAAGTCGCGATCGCGGCGTTCAATTGTGCTCTGGAAGGTGGATCGGTTTGATCAACCGACTGGATGCAATCGAACACCGTTATCGCGAGATCGATCTCGCAATGGCACAGCCCGAGGTTGCCAGCGATCACGAGGCTTTGACCAAACTGGCACGGGAACAAAAAGGCCTGCGGGATTTGGTCACGGCCTATCGGTCCTATCGCGAGACGGAACAACAGGTGGCAGAGGCGAAGGACATGAGCCGCCAGGACAAGGACCCCGAGATGCAGGAGTTTCTACGCTCCGAAGTTGCGGGGGGTGAAGCTCGGCTGGCTGAATTGGAGGAGGAGCTGCGCGTGTTGCTCCTACCCAAGGATCCTAACGATGACCGGGACGTGGTGGTTGAGATTCAGGGCGCCGAGGGAGGAGACGAGGCGGCCTTGTTCGCTCGCGACCTCTTCACCATGTACTCGCGTTGGGCTGAGTCGAAAGGATGGTCGGTGGAATTGGTGGCAACCCAGGAGTCGGGCATCGGTGGGTTCGACAGCGTGGAGTTCGAAGTCCGGGGGGATGGCGCCTATTCCCAACTCAAGTACGAGGGTGGCGTACACCGGGTGCAGCGGGTTCCCGCCACCGAGAGCCAGGGTCGGGTCCACACGTCGGCCGCAACCGTATCGGTCATGCCGGAGGCGGATCCGGTCGAGATCGAGCTTCCAGACAAAGACCTCGATATTCAAACCTCGACCTCGACCGGGCCCGGGGGACAGAGCGTCAACACAACCTATTCGGCCATCCGGATTGTTCACAAGCCGACTGGGCTGATGGTCTCCTGCCAGGATGAAAAGTCGCAGATCAAGAACCGTGAGAAGGCACTGCGGGTCCTGCGTGCTCGGCTTTACGAACGTAAGTTGGCGGAGCAGCACGCCGAGCAGGACGCTCAGCGTCGGGGCATGGTTCGATCAGGCAACCGTTCCGAAAAGATCAGGACCTACAACTTCAAAGAGAATCGGGTCACGGATCACAGGATCGGGGCCACCCTCTACAAGTTGGATCGGATTATTCAGGGAGATTTGGGGGAGTTGATCGGCCTGTTGGTGGCGGCGGAGAGGTCAGCCCTCCTCAGCGGACAGAGCGAGGAATGAACCTGGTCGAGGTTCTCCGGCGGGCAACCGGATACCTCGCTGGTCACGGGTCCACCTCCCCTCGTCTGGATGCCGAATTGCTTCTCGCTCATTGCCTTGAGCTAAGACGACTGGACCTCTATCTGCAGCACGACCGGGATCTCGATGAACCGGAGTTGATTCCCTATCGGGAGCTGACTCGACGTCGTGGACAGGGGGAGCCGGTCGCTTACCTGACCGGTCGTCGTGAGTTCATGGGTCTTGATTTCGAAGTTACGCCTGCCGTCCTGGTCCCCAACCCGGACACCGAGTTGCTCGTCCAACTGGTGGTCGCTTGGGGTCGGGCCATGCCGCGTGAGGTCCGCCTGGCCGAGGTGGGGGTGGGAAGCGGTTGTGTCGCCATATCGATCGCCCATAACTTGCCGACTGCCTCGATCGTGGGCTCAGACATTGATCCCCAGGCACTGCTGGTGGCCGCACGCAATGTGTCGCGCCATGGTTTGGAGTCGAGGATCGACCTGCTGGAGGGCGACCTGCTGGCCAATGCTCCTTTGGAACTGGATGCTGTCGTCGCCAACCTGCCGTATCTGCCGGATGGTCTGGACCTGGCCTCCGAAGTGCTGGCGCAACCTGCTGGAGCCCTTCGTGGTGGTCCGACGGGCGGCGAGCTGGTCGAACGCCTCCTTCGCGAATCGATCGGTCATCTTTACCCGGGCGGGCGAACATTCGTCGAAGCAGATCCGATGGTGATGGGCCGTCTGGTTGAAGTCGCGGAGAGTTGCTACCAGGGCGTACGGGTGCACCGGGACCTCGGCGGCCATCAGCGAGTTCTCGAAGCATGGACCGCCCCGAGCGCCTAGAACCCAATTCGGCGGGGATAGCCCGAGCTGCCGAGCTGCTCCGCGCCGGCGAGGTGCTTGCGGTGCCCACCGACACCGTCTACGGACTGATCGCCCTGGCCTCCCGTCCGACGGCCGTCGACCTCATCTTTCAGATCAAGAATCGACCACTCGATCGTCGCTTGGTCGTCTTCGTGGCTGATTCCAGCCAGGCCGAGAACTTAGTTATGGTCGATGCACGAGCCCGTCGATTAATGGCCCGATGGTGGCCCGGGCCCCTTACGATCGTGCTCCCACTTCGAGATCAATCTCCCACGACGTTGGCTGTGCGGGCGCCAGACCATGAGTTCATCCAACTGCTACTCCAGTACAGCGGTGAACCGTTGGTCAGCACCAGTGCCAATCTCAGCGGCGCACCTCCAGCTCTCACCGCAGCCGAAGCTTCGCTCGCGGGTGTCGCGGCCGTTGTTGATGGCGGCGAGCGGGGGTCGGCCCTTGCCTCAACGGTCGCCGATCTGAGCGGGTCGCCGATCACCATCTTGCGTGAGGGCCCAGTGTCCGGCCGGGATATCCTTTTAGAGGCCATGGCCTCAGAAACTGAAACCACGCTGACCCTGAGGGCCCTCGATCAGTCGGACCCGGTGGTGGCGAATCTGATTCGCCTCGAGTACCTGAGACAGAACCGCAGTTTGGAGTTGATCGCCTCAGAAAACCTGGCCAGCCCGGCCGTACTTGAGGCGCTGGGAACGCTCCTTACCAACAAGTACGCGGAGGGCTACCCGGGGCGGCGATATTACGGCGGCTGTGGCGAAGTTATCGATCAGATCGAGAACCTGGCGATCGATCGTGCCAAGGAGCTGTTTGGGGCGGAGTACGTCAATGTCCAACCTCACGCCGGAAGCCAGGCCAACATGGCCGTCTACATGGCCCTGTGCCAGCCAGGCGATCGGGTCATGGGCATGGATTTGTCCCAGGGCGGCCATCTCACCCATGGCAGCCCGGCTAACTTCAGCGGCAAGCTATACGAAATCCACTCTTATGGAGTCGATCGGGAGACCGAGCTGATCGATTACGACCTCCTAGCCAAGCAGGCCACCGAGGTCCGACCCAAGATCCTGCTCGGAGGATTCTCTGCCTATCCCCGGATCATCGACTGGGAACGAATGCGTCACATCGCTGATGCGGTCGGGGCCGTCTTCTGGGTTGATATGGCACACGTCGCCGGATTGGTGGCCGCCGGCCAATATCCCTCACCGATTCCTCATGCACAGATAGTGACCACCACCACCCAGAAGACCCTGCGGGGGGCGTGGGGGGGCATGATCTTGTGCCGGTCCGAGTATCAGAAGGCGATCGACTCGGCAGTGTTTCCCGGCATTCAGGGTGGGCCCTTGATGCATGCGATCGCCGCCAAAG
>DASZFH010000293.1:0-7086 GCA_035939985.1 Candidatus Dormiibacterota bacterium | reverse complement strand
TCGCGACCCCGGTCCTGGTCCTCGGATTCGTCAAGAGCATGCCAGAGTTGATGAGAACCGCCGACGTGGTGGTTACCAAGGCCGGGCCAGGGTCTATCGGCGAAGCCCTCGCCACCTGCTTGCCCGTCATCCTAACCAGCTACCTTCCCGGGCAAGAAACGGAGAACGTGACCTTTGTGATCGACGGCGGATTTGGCCGTTACGCCTCCGGCGCCAAGCAGCTGCGGGCAACTATCGAGTTGGTTGCCGACCCCGCCAGCAGCCTGCGGGCGGACCTGGCCGCTCATGCGGAAAAGCTCTCTCGGCCCTATGCCTCCCTCGATATAGCCCGGGAGTGCATCGCACTGGCCGCCGGTTACCACCCATCTGGACAGCTCAGCCGGTAAGCGCAGAGCTGGCAACGCCGAACTTGAGGACGGGCCGAGAACTGCCCGGCCGCAACCCCGCCAGCGACCTCGGCGCCAATTCGCCGGGCCTCCTCCATGAGGTCTTCGGTTGCCTCCACAGTTGAGGTCTTGCCATCACGAAGATATGCGACCTGCAAGTCCATTTGCTCGAATCCAAACTCTGATCGCGCACCCAGCGCATACAAGGCAAGCTGGAGATGAGTCCGGAAATTGCTCTTTGGTTTTGGTGCGCCGGTCTTGTAATCGATCAGACGCCAGGCCCCGCCTGCCTGCAAAGGCCGATCGATCCTATCGATGACTCCCCGAAGAGTCCAGGCATCGATCTGGATCTCAAATTGGTGCTCCACCGCAAATGGGGGCGAGTCGAATCCACCTCCCCGCCGGTAGCTCTCCAACTCTCGCCCAGCGAGGGCCTCGAAGGCTCGACGGCGGCGACCATCCGCCAGTTCCTGGGTGTCCCACACTTGACGGTTGAGCTCGCTGAGAAACTGGGGAGTGATCTCCTGATCAAGGCTTCGCCGCTCAGCAGCTTCGCGCAGCACTTCATGAACAGCCGTTCCAAATTGCGCTTCTGGTGTGGGTGGAGCGTGCAGTCGGTGACGGTAACGGAACCAGAACTGTCTGGGACACTCGCGATAAGAGCTGATTGCGCTGAATGAAAGCACTATCGGTGCGTCAGAAGGGGGTACCAATTGAGGTCGAACGGGGTCTGGTGGGCGCCCATCGATGTCACTAACGTTCGCGCCGGTCGAGCGGCGCGACCCAGCCACAACCTCAGAGCTGACCGCCCCATCCACCGCGATTTCGGCCAGAAATCGGGAGGGAGCCCATCGCTTGATCCCCTGATACCGCCTCGCCCAGGTGAGAATCAGCCGTTCACGGGCTCTGGTCATGGCCACGTAAAGGAGGCGCCGCTCCTCAGCCAGGTGATCTTCCTTGCTGGGCGCGTCTGACCGCCCCGCGGCCACAAGTCCGCTCGGAAGTTCTGGTCCATCTCCCCGACCCAGGTGAGGCATGCGTTGTTCCACCACGGAAGGAATTAGAACGGCGTCAAATTCCAGGCCCTTGGATTGGTGGATGGTCATGACCTGAACCGCGGCTTCCTTGCCTTCGGGTCGGGCTAGCGAGTCGTCAAGCCCGGACAGGAGGACCAGGTCGAGGTGAGCCATGAAGCGCTCCAACCGGTGGTCATTGGTGTTGCTACAGAAGTCGGCCAGGATTTCGGAAAAGCGGGTCACATTGGCCACCACTTGGGAACGGGCCGGGCCGAGGCCCGGTACGCCATCCAGATAGCCGGTCCGAGTTAGGAGTTCGAAGAAGAGGTCATCCACCCCAAGCTCGCCCTTTAGGGTGATCAGGTCGGTCATGATCGAAAGCCAGGCGTCAAGAGCCGGGCTGGCGAAGTGATCCCAGTCGCCCACAATTCCCAGCGGTCGTTGCTCGGTTGCGACCGCCAGCGACAATGCCAGATCGGGCTCCAGCTCCAGTGGAGGCCGCAGGAGCAGCCGGGCCAGCGCGATCGAATCATGAGGACGGTTGATGCATCGGAGGTATGCGATCAGGTCCCTGATCTCTGGCTGATCGTAGAATCCCTGGGCTCCCCACACCTGACAAGGAATCTCGGCCCGCGCCAGCTCCTCCAGGACAGGCTTCAAGATCGCCCTGGTTCGAGTCAAGATTGCGATCTCCTCCAGAGGCACGCCAGATCGGAGCAGCTCAAGAATTTCCCCAGCAAGGCCACCTGCCTCCGCTTGACCATCCTCAAACTCGATTACGCGAACTGGATGCGAAGGGGGGTTGTTGGCCTCGATGTGCTTGGCAAACCGGGTTGGATTGTGCTCGATGAGAGATCGGGCAGCCTCCACGACATTGCCGGAGTTGCGGCGGTTCTGGCCCAGAAGGTAGGTCGCCGCGGCCGGAAAGATGGAGGTGAACCGATCCAGGCTGGCGGTGGATGCGCCTCTGAACCGATAGATGCTTTGGTCATCGTCCCCGACCACGCACACGTTGGCCGGATTCCCCGTGAGGAGTTCGACCAACCTCTCCTGGGCGAGATTGGTGTCCTGATATTCATCCACCATGAGGGTGGGGAATCGACGCCGGTACCCGGCCGTGATCTCTGGCCTGGACTCAAAGAGCCTGACCGTATTCAGGATCAGGTCGTCGAAGTCAAACTGGCGGTGCGCTCGACAATGAGCCTCGTAGGCGTCGAAAAGTCTGGCCGCGGCCCTTAGCTGCTTCGCACGATCGGTGGGTGGTGCGGTGCGAAGCCATTCATGCAAGCGCTGATTCGAGACCAGTTCCTGCTTCATCTTCTCCAGAAGCCGGAGCAGCGGCGAGACAAGCTCATCTGGGCGCTCGGTTTCGATCAGAGAGGGGTCAGCCAACTCCCAGAGCAGCTCACGCATCACTATCCAGCGCTCGGGTCCATTGAGGATGGTGAATCCCATCGGAACTCCCACTCGCGTGCCGTCCTCACGCAGCCATCCCAGGGCAAGGGCGTGGAAGGTGCCGACGTTGAGGGGAGCATCGAATCCGATCCGAGTGGTGATGCGTTCACGCATCTGGTTGGCGGCACGATCGGTGAAAGTGAGGACCAGGATCCGACTGGGGTCCTCGCCGTTCGCGACCAGACGCGCGAATCGCTCAGCAATGACGGTTGTCTTACCGGTCCCCGCTCCGGCCACGATCCGGACCGGTCCAGATAGATCCGCGACGGCGTGGAGTTGCTCTGCGCTCAGCGGGATCTGAGCCGGATTCAGAGGTGACATCATCTTGGCATATGCCCCCTCGGGCGGGAGGAGCCTGGGGGCGGGCAGGTCCGAGAAACTCCCTGTGTGCCGGAATCGCCGTTACCGGTCACCTCGCCCTTTATCCGCGCCTTCCGGTTTGGACCTTCAACGACCGGACCCGTCGGGTGGGAGACCCCTCGTTGAGCCTTTTGATAACAGCTTGGGCGTCGATTTGAAGCTGATGGGAGAGCGCCGAATTGTTGGTCACGATGTGGAGGGTGGAGCCGATCATCTGCACGCTCTCGCAAGCCGCGGCCAGATCCCCGAACAGCTCCTCAAACCTGACTCGAACCACCGCGTCAGCCAACTTCGACAGTCCCTCCCCCGAACGAAGAACCCGAGGCAGAATGTTACCGACCCTATCCATACGCGATCAAGGTCCCCTCTCGAACATTCAGCACCCGGGCGCGGTCCACAATTTGATCGGGAAACGGCGCCGCCTCCACCGAGGTGATTACGACCTGTCCCCTTTGGCTGACAGCGGTAAGCAAGGCCTCACGCCGACTCGCATCCAGTTCGGAAAGCACGTCATCCAAAAGCAAGACCGGATCCTCACCGCTTCTTTGCTCGATGACATCACTCTCAGCCAGCTTCAAACTGACCACTATCGTTCTCTGCTGACCTTGGGAGGCAAACCCGGCGGCTTCCCTTCCGTCCAAGCAGATACCAAGATCGTCGCGGTGAGGCCCAAGGCTCGTCGAGCCCCTGCGCAAGTCCTCACCGCGCGCGCTTTGGAGGGCGGAGAGCAGGTCCTGTGGCGGGCCCTTGTATTTGAGGTCGATCGAGTCTTCCGCCGAAATTTGGAGATGCCGAATCAGGCATCGCGGAATCAGCTCCTCCACCGCGGCCGCCCGAGCCTGGCCAATTTGGTCGCCATAGGCGGCCAGCTGTTGATCCCAGGGATCAAGAGCGTCCGATCTTTCCTGACCGGCAGCAACCATTCGCAGGAGGTGATTACGCTGCTCCAGCGCTCGGCGGTAGGAACTCAAAGCCCGGGCATAACCAGGTTCGATCTGAACCAGCATTCGGTTCAGAAAGCGGCGGCGATGCTCAGGCCCTGCTTTGATCAGGTTTAGATCTTCAGGCCAAAACAGAACCGCACGAAAGATGCCCGGGAGATCCAGAGCCGGTTTGTTTTGACCGTCGATCTTGATGATTCGGCGCCCACGGCCATTTTCGACACGTATCGACATCTCAATTTCGATTCGTCGATTGGGCCTCTCGACGACCGCCTCGATTCTTGCCTCCGAGGCCAGCGGCCCCACCAGCTCGAGCTCGCGGCTGGCTCTCGGTGAGGAGCTGAGCGCGAGCATCGCGATCGATTCCAGGAGGTTGGTCTTACCCTGGCCGTTACGACCGAGGAAGAGATTGAGTTGCGGATGGGGCTCCAGTTCCAGAGATCTGTAATTGCGAAAATTTCGCAGCCTCAGCTCTAACAGGCGCACTCACATGGCCACGCGGACGGGCATGATGACATAGATGTAGTTGCCGTCAGCCGGGGCGCTGATCAGTCCGGGGCTGAGCGGGCCGTCGAGCTTGATCTCCACCTGGTCCCCACCGATGACCGTCAGCGCGTCGAGCAGGTACTTGGCGTTGAAAGCCACCTGAACCGATGTTCCATCAACGTCGGCGTTCATCTCCGCTCGGCTGTCGCCGACCTCGTTGGTGTTTGCACTCAAAGTCAGATCTTTCTCGCCACCCTTCATCCGAATCACGTTTGCCCCATCCCGAGCAAACAAGGAAACCGATTTCAAAACTTGGGTCAGCTCTGAGGTGGGAGCGGTGATGATGGTCGAGCTCTTGGCCGGAATCACCTGAGCGTAGTTTGGATAGTTACCGTCGATCAGACGTGAGGTGACCTCAGAGGTGCCGGCCCGAAAGAAGACCTGATTGCGACCTTTGGCGATGAGAATCTCGATTGAATCGCCCTCGCCCTTGAAGGCCCTCGCCAATTCCGCCAGGGATCGGGCTGGAACGATCAGGCTTTCGGTGATCTCAGCGCCCGATCGTGAGGTCAATTTCCGGATGGCCAGGCGGTGGCCGTCGGTGGAGGCCATCGTGACCTCTTTGCCCTCAATCTGCAGCAGGATTCCGGTCAGCACCGGTCGGGCTTCATCAGTCGAGGCCGCAACCATCGTCTGTTCCACCGCTTCCAGCATCTCCGCCAGGTCGAGGTGGAGACTATCACCGTCATCTGGACGCGGCCCCGGAGGAAACTCGTCAGCTTCGATTCCCTTGATGTTGGTGTCATAACGCCCGCAGCGCAGATTGATGGTCTGATTCGCCGGATCGACAACCAGCTCCAAAAGCTGATCGGGCAAGGAGGCGACGAATTCCGTCAACAGCCGAGCAGGAGCGGTGACGCTTCCCTCTTCGAGGACCTCAACCGGCACCACCTTGCGGATGCCAACCTCCAGATTCGTGGCCGTGAGAGCCAGCCCCTGGGGCGTGGTTTCGAGGAGGATGTTATTGAGGATCGGCAAAGTGCTTCGAGTTGAAATTGCTCGAGAGACGATTTGAAGGGCTGCCGCCAGCTGGACAGGCATACAGGTGAGTCTCAAGGGATCTGTCTCCTTCCGAGTTTCCCCACAGGGATTCTTACTAGTCGATTTAAAGGTTTAGTAGAAAACAACCGTAGGGCCTGTGGACAATGTGGATTTCGTACTTGGGCTGAACGTAAATCAGGGTTGAACAGCATATAGGAAAACTGGCCTCCGCCAGGGGATGGGTTGGGTATGGATCGGGGACAACTCCGCTCGCGCCGGTTTCTCCCCGGCCCGAGAGCAGGTTCCCCACAGGCTCCCAACAGGGCGTCAGGCTTCATAGAGAAGCTCGCGCAGGGCCTGAATTTCAGAGGCAAGCCGTTCATCTTCCTTGAGCTCGTTGGCGATTTTGTCGATGGAATGAAGGGCGGTGGTGTGATCACGGCCCCCAAAACTCTGACCGATGACAGGGAGTGAGGACGGCGTCTCCTCCCGGACCAGGAACATCGCCACCTGACGGGGTAGGACAATGTGCTTGTCGCGGCGCTTTCCCTTCATATCTTCCAGGGACAGGTTGTAGTAATTGGACACCACCTGCTGGATTCGATCGATAGACAGTGGACGGCGGGTGGCCGAGGGAATCAGATCCGAAAGCAGCGTCGCGGCCGCGTCGAGATCGACCTGGTGCTGGTGGATGGCTCCATAAGCCTGAACCCGGGTCAGAGCGCCCTCCAGCTCTCGAATGTTCTTCTGGACCTTGTGAGCGATGAAGGTAAGCACCTCTTCCCGCACCAGACTGGGTTGAGAGCCGAGCTTGGAGCGCAGGATGGCTAACCGGGTCTCGAAGTCGGGTGGCTGGATATCGGCGATCAAACCCATCTCAAATCGAGAGCGAAGCCTGTCCTCGAGAGTCGGGATCTCCTTGGGGGGGCGATCGGAGGAAATCACGATCTGCTTATTGAGCTCGTGAAGGGCGTTGAAGGTGTGGAAAAATTCTTCCCGCGTCCGGTCTTTGTTTCCGGCCAGAAACTGAATGTCGTCGATCAGAAGGACGTCCACGGTCCGGTATTTGTTGCGAAATTCGTCCATTCGCGCGGGGCCGGTCTGGATCGAGGTGATGACCTGGTTCATGAAATGCTCAGAGGTGAGGTAGACAACCCGCTTCTTGGGGAATTGACGATGGACCTCATGGCCAATGGCGTGCATCAAGTGGGTCTTGCCCAATCCGACCCCACCGTAGAGGAAGAGAGGGTTGTAACTCTGCCCGGGAGCGTCGGCGACAGCGTGTGCGGCGGCATGTGCGAAGCGCGAGTTGTTCCCGACCACGAACGAGCTGAACTTGAAGCGTTCACTGAGCTCGGCCGGCCTGGGCTCGTCATCGAGGGCAATGTCCGGCTCGGGATC
>DASZFH010000292.1:0-5234 GCA_035939985.1 Candidatus Dormiibacterota bacterium | reverse complement strand
TCGTTGCGCAGGAGACACACCCCCAATTCTTCTCAGTGCGTCTTGGTGCTCTTCGTGGCTTCGTGCTCAACCCTTCAAACCAGCCACCATCGATCGCATCGAAGCCCGCGCACCGGGCATTCGTCACCAAGCCAGCCTGGTCGGCCCTGAGTCTCTACCCCACCTGCGGCGGGGGAACGTACCGCACCGACTCGACCTGCTCCCCGTCCATTTCCAAGTCCAACATTCCGGACTTGAGCACCTGTTTGCGGTAAATCTCCCGCTGGGTTTGGGGGCGACCATCGAGGAGGACCCATGCCGCCTGGAGTGGGTCGGCGTGGCTGACGATCGCCACCACCCCACCAGGGTGCTGCTTGGCCAACCTCTCCGCCACCTTCAGCACCCGGCCACCCATGTCTGCGACTGACTCCGACTGCGCCACCACCCCGGGCCGCCACTGGTGGATCCACCACTTGGGGCGGCGCAGCGGAATCTGCCAATAGGGCAACCCTTGCAGGTAACGGCTGAACTCCGCCTCTCGCAAGGTCTCGTCCGTTTCAAGCCCAGGGGCTGGATCGAGGTGGGAGGCAATGATTCGCGCGGTCTCAACCGCCCGATCGAGCGGACTGTGGACGATCAGAGTCAACCCCGCCCCCTGCAGGCTCTCCCCCACCGCCCCGGCCTGGGCCCGCCCCAATGCACTGAGGGGAAAGTTGGGCAGGTGACCGTAGAGGACCTTGTGGGGATTTTCCACGTCCGCGTGCCTGATCAAGAAAACCCGCGTCATCGCCATCCAAGGGTAGTGCTCAACCCGGATCGCGCAGAGCCTATGGTTGAGCTGTGGAACAGGGCACCCTTTTCGGCGGCGATGCCGTCACCGCCCAGCCCCTTGCGGCGCGCGTCCGCCCCCAGCGATTCGAGGATTTGGTCGGGCAGGCCAAGGTGGTTGGGCTGCTGCGCGACCTCGCGCAGGCGGGCCGGCTGCCCAGCCTCATCCTCTGGGGCCCGCCAGGCAGCGGCAAGACCACCCTGGCCCGACTGCTGGCCACCGGCACTCAATCCCATTTCGAGAGCTTGAGCGCGGTTGGATCAGGGGTGGCCGACATCCGCCGGGTGATCGCGCAGGCACGCCATCATCGCGGTCTGGGGCAGCCCACCGTCCTCTTCATCGACGAACTCCACCGCTTCAACAAGGCCCAGCAGGATTCGATCTTGCCCCATGTTGAGGATGGAACGGTGACCTTGATCGGGGCGACTACCGAGAACCCTTCATTTGAAGTCATCTCTCCCCTTCTCTCCCGGGTCAGGGTCTTCCGCCTGCAAGCATTGACCGAAGCGGATCTCGACCTGATCATCACCCGTGGGCTGGCTGAGTTAAATCTGGAGATTGCGGCAGAGGCCAGGGCAGTGCTGGTAAGCCACGCTCAGGGGGACGGACGTGTCGCCCTGAACCTGCTTGAGCTGGCTGCGGATCTGCAAAGCGAGGGCCCCATCTCAACCCCCGCAATCACACAGGCCCTGGCGGGGGGACATCACATCTATGACCGCGCCGGAGACCAGCACTACCAGATCGTTTCCGCACTCATCAAGAGCGTGCGGGGAAGTGATCCGGATGCCGCCGTCTACTGGCTCGCCAGGATGTTGGAGGCCGGTGAGGACGTCATGTTCGTCGCTCGACGCCTGGTCATCCTCGCCGCCGAAGATGTCGGTCTGGCCGATCCCGCAGCCCTCTCGGTGGCCGTGGCGGCGCAGCAGGCGGCCCACTTTGTCGGCCTCCCGGAGGCGGTGCTGCCCCTCACTGAGGCGGCGATCTATCTGGCGCTGGCCCCGAAATCGAACTCGGCCATGGTTGCTTACTCATCCGCGAAGGAACTGATTGAGCGCACCGGCAGCCTGCCTGTGCCCCTGCATCTGCGCAACGCCTCCACCTCCCTCGAGCGAGGCCTCGGCTACGGACAGGGGTATCAGTACGCCCACGATTCGGCGAATGGGGTCGCCACCCAGGCCCATCTGCCACCCGAAGTGGAAAACGAGGTTATCTACCGTCCGCGAGAGCTCGGCGCGGAGGTTGGACTGTCCGCTGCTCACCGTGCCCGGGGCCGCCCGTCAGCTGGCAAACAGTAGAATTCCGCCCCGTGACAC
Source organism: Candidatus Dormiibacterota bacterium (assembly GCA_035939985.1). Taxonomy (GTDB): domain Bacteria; phylum Chloroflexota; class Dormibacteria; order Dormibacterales; family Dormibacteraceae; genus DASZFH01. The sequence goes on along the minus strand of DASZFH010000292.1, from coordinate 3,113 downwards.
AAGCACTTTTGATTTTTAAGCCGGATGCCTCCTACCGCCGAGCTGTGCGGGGCCGAATCTGGGATTGGCTCCAGCACCAAGAGGGAGTCGAGGTGACCACGTTGGAGTGGTTCCAGGCCCCGCCGAGCCTGGTCGAGAGCCATTACGACTTTTTGCGCGGCCGCCCCTTTTTCCCTTGGTTGGTGGACTTTATGAGCGCCCTTCCGCTGGTCGTTGGCCGAATTAGCGCCAACCCGGCCACGCTGGAGCAGTTGCGCTTTGGGTTGGGTGAGACTCGAATTCACGAGTCCCGGCCAGACTCCCTGCGAGGCAAGTTCGGGATCTTCGGCGGGATCAATGTTCTTCATGTTTCGGATTCGCCCGAGAGCGGTGAGAAGGAGGTTGCCCTCTGGGCCCCTCACCTCAAGGCAACCGGAATTGAGGCCAACCCAAGTGACGGAGCCACTGGCCCGGACCACACCTACGAGTTGCGCTCGCTGGCCAACCTATTGTCCGCAGGCCAACATGTGGCCGTGGCGACGTTGGAGATAAAGCGCCTGCTCCAGGAGGAGACCGCGCTCACCGGCGACCAGCTCACGGCCTTCGACCGGATTATGCTGGGGGCGTTCGCTTAGGCTCCGTTTTCTCTCGGGCTTGGGAGGGCAACGCCCCGAGTCTCGGGCCTTTGATGAGAGGCCCCCGGACCCAGCGCGGACAAATGGGTCTTAACAGGCAAAGACTCTAGGCATACGAACATCCGTACGAGACAATATGGGGTGTGATCGCCACCCCGTTAGCTCACCCGCTAACCGCCCTCGACGAGGCCGTGACCAGCTTTGCACTGCGACCAAAGACTCACGAGCCGGCGGCTGACACTGCTCGTTGCGCAGTCGAAATCCGGCGTCAGATCGACCGCCTCGAACTGGAGTTCTCGGAATGCGTCGCGATCGTTGAAGAGTCGGGGTATTGGGATGCTGACGGGTCAACCTCTCCGGTCGATTGGGTCCGCCACAACACCCAGATGTCCGGTCACGCAGCCTCTCAGAGCCTTTGCGTCGGTCGGCAACTAGCCACTCTTGCTGACAGCTTTGAGGCGGTGGCCGATGGTCAGATCGGCTTCGCCCACCTTGCCCTGATGGCTCGGGTGGCCGAAAGGGTGGGTGAGGCGGACGGTCCCCAAGTGTTCGATGAACAGGCGCTTCTGAGCAAGGCTCGGGAGTGCAGTGTTGGTCGCTTTCGTCATGTCTGCGACCATGCCCGCCACAGCGCCGATCCCGACGGCTACGCCCGAGATCAGGCCAAGGCGGTTGAAGCGCGGACCCTGCACATCACCAGCAACGGTGAGGAGGGCCTGATCTTCATTCGCGGGGTTCTGGATCAGGAAGGCGGGGCTGCTCTCCGCACCGCCCTGGAACCCCTGGCCCGCCGCAAGGGCGAGGGCGACAAGCGGGTCCGGGCGCGGCGCCTGGCCGATGCCCTGGTTGAACTTACCGGGCACGCTCTCGATAGCAAGAGGCTTCCAGGCCGACCTCACCTGCAACTGACCAGCTCGATCGAGACGCTGCTGGGTCTCAAGGGCGCTTGCGCCGCCGAGCTGGAGTTCTCCACCCCTGTCTCTGGCGACTGCCTTCGCCGCATCGCCTGCGATTGCACCATCAGCCGGGTGATTCTCGACTCCGAATCGATGGTGATCGACGTGGGTCGAGCCCAGCGGGTTGTGCCTGGTGCCACCCGACGGGCGCTGAACGTCCGAGACAAAGGCTGCGTCTGGCCAGGTTGCGACCGGCCTGCCAGCCGGACTCAAGCTCACCATCTGATCCATTGGTGCCGAGGCGGTGAGACAAACCTGGCCAATACAGTCCTCCTCTGCCATCGTCACCATTGGATGGTTCACGAGGGTGGGTGGCAGATCATCCGGAATGGCGATGGGACCATCTTCACCGTCCGCCCACCAGTTCAATTTGATCGAATGGAGCGCGATCTTCGCTACCTCTTCGAGCCGCCCGATCCACCGGAGCCGGAGCCATACGCCCCGTCGGGCTAAGCCAGGTCAGTGGGTATAGGTATCCAGGCGTCGGCGGCGACGAAAGCGATCGGCCGTAAGCCAAGAGCCCGGGTGGTATCGAGCAGACCCCGGCTCCCTCGCTCGCTACCGATCATATGGGTCAGTCGTCAGCTGATCCAGAGCCGCAACCTGATCGGCACGGAACGCCTCGAGGTCCACGGTAGGAGAACCGCTCGACACAGCGGAGAACTCCTCGCGAGTTACGAACCTTCGCCGCTCGCGCAGCGGGGATCAGCTCCCCAATCCGATGGCCATCACGCGTGACCGTGAAGGTCTGTCCGCGCTCCACGGCGTCCATGATTTCTCTGGACTTATTCCTCAAATCGCGCTGTGTGATCTCCGGCTGGGTGGCCACGAGGATCACGCTACCTCACGATGGCACCAAGTGCTACAGGGTGCTGTCGCTGGAGCGCAGACTAGCCGGCGTCTTCCGTGGACTCCCCTTCGGCGGAAGCTTCGCTGGCGGCGGTGGCGGCAGCGGCCTCGCTCGCCGCGTCCTCGATATCCGCAGCGCGCTCCTTGTGGACAGCGACCTTGGCCAAGACCTCGTCCAGATCGGCGAGAACCGTGACCCCGGCGGGGAGGACCAGATCCGACACCTTGAGGGTGTCGTCCAGCGTCTCCAGCCTGGTTAGATCCAGGTCGATCTGCTCAGGAATGTCAGCCGGTAGGCATTCCACCTTGAGAACGTGGCTGAAGACATGCAGCTCGCCCAGGCCCACCTTGACCGCAGGCGATTCGCCGACCCCCACCACAGGGACGTCGGCGTGCAACTTCTCCTTCAGCGAGACCCGATAGAAATCGACATGAACTGGGCCGTGCCGACGTGGACTGATCTGCACCTCGCGAATCAGAACCTTCAGCGCCCTGGCCTCGCCAACCACCAGGTCAACCAGATGGGTGCGACCGGCGTTCTTGAACACCCTCGCAAACTCGCGCGCATCGAGCGCGATCGAGGTTGCCTTGGTGTTGTGGCCATATACAACACCAAGAAGCTGGCCCATGGCCCGCAAATGAGCGGGGCTGCCGATCTCACGGGCTGTCGCTTTGAGTTCTCTTACATCCATCT
>DASZFH010000291.1:0-3520 GCA_035939985.1 Candidatus Dormiibacterota bacterium | reverse complement strand
GGCGCCTTCGATCTGCTCCGTGATCGCGCGTTGCCGAGCTTCGGCAACCTCGACGATCTTAGGGTATACCCAGCGACCGAGCACTATCAGCATGGCCAAAAACGTCACAAACTCGATCAGGAGCGTGGCGTTGATCTGGAGGAGGCCGGCGTCGGTGGTGAGTAGCAAAATTTCAGCCCTGGACTGAACTGGCGACGGCGTAAATGAACACGAAGCCGAACGCCACATTGATGAAGTACATGCCCTCGACCAGACCGATGATCAAGAACATCGTGCCCTGAAGCCGACCCTGTGCCTCCGGCTGTCGAGCTACTCCGTTGATGGTTGCGCTGCCGACCATGCCGTCACCGATGGCAGCGCCAATAACGCCTCCACCGAACGCCAGACCAGCGCCGATCAAAGCCCCAGCCAGGGCAATTGCGTGATTCATATCTTTGAATTCCTCCTCGAATGTCTAGTGCTGCGTGACGGAAGCGACCCGCCCACCCCGGTCCGCCGAACCCGCCCGGCGTTCATGCACCTCGTGCAGTCCCTCCCGGGCCATCTCGAAATAGATCAGTGTGAGCAGAAAGAAAATGTAGGCCTGGATGGTGCCGATGAAGAAGACGTCGAAGGCCTTCCAAGCACCCAGCAGGATAACTGACAGAATCGTAGGGAAGGCATGACCTCCGATCCAGGTCGGGAGAGGGATCAGCGGAAGGAGGCTGGTCAGCACCCAGGCCATGATCAACCCGCCCAAGATGTTACCCATCAGTCGCAGAGCCAGCGTCAGGGGTTTGGTGATATCCTCGATGATGTTGAGCAAAATGAACGGAATCCTGATGTACATCGGAGCATCAAAAGGCTTGGTCAGGCGATAGAGGTAGCCATAGAGACCCAGCGTCTTGAGCGAATACCACTGCACCACGACGATCACTAGGACTGACATCGCCAGGGTCTGATTGAGATCGCTGTTGGCGGGATGGAGAGGTTCAGGCAAGGGGAAGAATCCGATCCAATTTGCGACCAGGATGTACAAGAAGATGGTCAGCGCGATCGGCATGATGAACATGGCATCCGGCGAGACCATATCGTTGATCAGGCCACGGGTGTAACTGGCAATAATTTCGAAGCCGACTTGGAGCCAGCCGGGATTGCGGCTCGACACCTTGCGGACCACGACTGCGGCTACCACCAGGGTGACCAGAACCGCGATGGCGCTCGATACCAGACTGTCCCAGTTGGCGGAACACACAATATCCGGCCCCGAGCAGAACTGGACGGTCGGATGGGTAACCGGCGGCTGGCTGACCAGATGGATCACCGCGCCGACTCCAGCGCGCCGAAGATCGCGAGCATGGCCTGGGCTGTGGCGAGGCTGAGAATTACGACCCACGCCCCCACTCCGATGATGCCCGCGATGGCCACCGCAGCCACCGTGAGCAAGATCAGCCTTCCGAGGCTGAGGTTGCGAAATTCGAAGCCCGCCCGAAGTGAAAGGCTGACCAAAAAGGGGTTCACCGCGCCAAGCGCGAGGCCGGCCGCCAAGGCCAGCCCGATTCGGGAACTACCCAATGCGCCGCCCACCAAACCTGCCACCACGGCCGCCCCAAAGGCCAGCAAAGCCGTCTCAACTACCGGGCACGGCAAGTGAAGCCTAACCGCTGTACTCCGAATCACAGGTAACGTTTGAACCTCGAATATCCCGCCCCAACAGCGGCGGCGATGCCAACAAAAAGCCCGGACATGACCCCGATGGGGGCCGAGTGGAGAGCACCGTCGAGCGCTAATCCACCCAAGAAGGGAAGGACAACCGCAGCCGCCAGGAAAACCCCGAGCCCTGCGAGTTCAGCGCCTGAGGGAGATTTCCGACCCTCGGGCCTCATACCAACGCCCAAGTTTACGAGAAACTGGGTGGATTTCGACCAGAGTCTTAGTCGGTGGCTAGCACCCGCTTTAGGAACCTGCCCTTGACCCTCTTGGTGGAGTGTTGGAGACGCTCCCCCAGAACCGTCGAAGCGACCACCACCAGGAAGACGATCACGACCGCCAGTATTCGGCGGTGGCCGAAGAGCATCAAGCCGACCGCCCCAAGGATCGCCGTGGCCGCGTATATCACCATGCAGGTCTCGCGTTGGCTCAATCCAAAGTCCAGCAATTGATGGTGGATGTGTTCGGAGTCGGGATGAGCAATCGAATCGCCACGGCGGCGACGACGCAAGATCGAAGTCAGGGTGTCCACGATTGGGATACCCAGCGCGATCGCGGGTACCAACAGCGCAAAACCCACCGCGACCTTGGCCACCCCCAAAATTGAAAGCAGCGCCAAGGTCAGGCCCAGAAAATGGCTACCCGAGTCGCCCATAAAGATCCGGGCGGGGTTGAAATTAAAGACCAGAAAGCCCAGACAAACCCCGGTCAGGGCCGCGGTGGCCACCACCACGTCGGTCTGCCCCTTGCCCGCGGCGGCGATCATCAAAGTTACCGACACGATGGCGACGACCCCTGCGGCCAAACCATCGACTCCATCAAGCAGATTGACGGCGTTCTGCATGCCCATCAGCCAGAAAAGGGTGAGGGGAAAGGCGAGCCAGTGGAGATGCACGGTACCGAAGTAAGGCAGTGACAGGTAGGTGATGAGATCGTGCAACCACGGAAGTGGCCCCAGCATTGCGGCCAGAGACAGCCCCAATTGAACCGAGAGCTTGACCACCGCAGACATCCCCCATTTGTCGTCAATGATGAGAATTGCGGTCGCGGCGGCGCCGAGAAGGAGCACTCCTTGCAGGCTCGCGGTTCCTGAGGACAAGAAGATCGCGACGGCAAAGGCGGCATACATTGCCGCACCTCCAAGGAGCGGGGTTGCTTGACGGTGGATCCGCCTCCCATCGCCAGGATGGTCGATCACGCCGAGACGTCGGGACGCCTGGATGGCCACCGGGACGAAAATCACCGCCAGAACGACCGCGACCAGGAACGGTCGGGCCGCAGGAGAAAGGTTCTGCCGAATCTGGTCGACGAAGGAGGAGGTAAAGAAGCTGTCCGCCGAGGGGCCGAACACGGCTGCCAGTCGCAGGTCCTAGTCCATCCCGTAAGGAATCGGAAACCGGCCGGTCAGGTCCAGGGTCCGGGCCCGGATCGAGTCCAGGGTCGGCCGATCGTCGATGCGCTCGATCAGATCAGCCAGGCAATCGGCGATTTCGATCATTTCCGACGCGCCCATTCCCCTGGTGGTGACCAAGGGAGTCCCAACTCGAATCCCGCTGGGATTGAACTTGGAAGCGTCGTCGAACGGAATCGAGTTTCGATTGAGGGTGATGCCGACTTCATCGGCGGCCTCCTGCACCTGCTTACCGGTCCGACCATGAGTTCGTAGGTCTACCAGCATGAGGTGATTGTCGGTGCCGCCGCTGACCAACCTCAGGCCCCTTTCTGTGAGCCGGGCCGCGAGGGATCTGGCATTTTCGACCACCCTCCGTCCGTAAGCCTTGAATTCCGGCTTAAGGGCTTCCCCGAAACACACCGCTTTGGCGGCGATCGC
>DASZFH010000290.1:0-2124 GCA_035939985.1 Candidatus Dormiibacterota bacterium | reverse complement strand
GAGGCGGGGACGAGTGGCTGGGTTGTCGCGGCTCGTCATCTCCCACAGATGCAATGCTAGTGAGGTGGAGCATGACGCCGCCCTGGAGGCTCTCAGTCGAGCCATCGATTCGCTGTCGGAAATCGCATACCTGCTGCGTAGTCGAGATCAGGAGGCCCACCGCGCCCGCGCCTTTGGCCGGGTTGCGGCGGTACTGGTCCGAGAACGACCCGATCTCCCCAATTTGACCGCGGTCAATCGGTTGGAAGCCATCGAAGGGGTTGGGGCAAGCATCGCCAAGGTGTTGGCCGAAGTTGTCGCCGATGGGGTCAGCTCCTATTTGGAAAAGCTGCGAGCAGAAGCGGGTGTTGTCCTCGGTCCGGTCAGCGAGATTTCCCTGAGCGGCTACGTCGGGGATCTGCACTGCCACTCCACTTGGAGCGATGGGAAGGTATCGCTGGCTGAGATGGTTGTGGCCGCGCGGGACCGCGGTTATCGCTATCTCGCCATCACCGACCATTCGCCGCACATGCCCATCGTCCACGGGCTCGACCAGACCCGCCTTGATGCCCAGGCGGCGGAGGTCGAGGTCATTGCGTCCCACCTGCCGGAAATCAAGATCCTGCGTGGGATCGAGGTCGACATCCTCGAAGACGGCAGCCTCGATTTGGCCGACGAGGTTCTGGCAGGCCTGGACGTGGTGATAGCGTCGCCTCACATCAAATTGCGGATGGACCGCGGGGCGATGACCGAGAGGATGCTCCGAGCGGTCGAGAATCCACACGTCGACGTGCTTGGGCACCCAACTGGGAGAAAGCCAGGCAACCGACCCGGCGGGGACTACGACGTGGAAGCCGTCTTCAAGCGAGCCGCCCAGTGTCACACGGCGGTGGAGATGGACTGCGACCCGGCTCGCGTTGATCTATCCCCGGAACTGGCCCGCCTGGCGGCGGACCTTGGCTGCGCGATCACACTGGACTCGGATGCGCACCGGCCGGAGGAATTCGATTACGTTCCCCTTGGAATCTGGGCGGCGCGACAGGCCGGTTTGAGCGCGGACCAGATCCTGAACTGGCTATCGCCGAGCGACTTGGATAGCTGGCTAGCCCATTGACAGGGACCAGCTGAGGCCTTAGAGACCCGAGTCTCGTGGTGGAAGATCGGCCACATCCTGGGGGCCGATCACCTCGACCAACCCTGACGCGGTCTCCTTCACCCTGGGGTCAATTGTGACCAGCGGGCATTTGAGCAGCCTCGCCAGCGCCACGTAATGGGCCGAATAGGTTCTTGCCCACCCCAGTTGGTCCGCCACCTTCCAGGCTTCCTCCAGCAGCTCCCCCGGCTCCCGGGGAGCGATCCGGGCGAACTTGATTCGATCGACAGCGATCTTCACCAATTGGGGTGAGATCAATTTACGAGCCCTCATCTCGTGCAGGACAGAGGTGCTCTCTGGCCAAAGGAGGGGTGGGCCGACCAGGCGTTTGGCTCCGAATAACTCGAAGGCCGACTTTGAGAGAGAGGCGGTTACCACCGTCCCGGAATCAACTACAAACATGTCCCGCTCAACGCCCGTTTCGGGATGACTGGATTGCTCCGAGAACGTCGGGCATGGGTTCCCCTGTAGCCGTCTCCAACCAGCCCTCCGGGAGCGGCAGAGAGGACGCCTGAGTGACACGGTCGAGGTCAGCCTCGTCGATAAGATGCTGCGTCCCGATCCGTTGCGCGGGCAGGCGGCCCGAACGGATCCACCTCCGGATGGTTTCCTGATTCCGATGGGTCCTCATGGCCGCCTCGGGTACGGTCAACACTCCAGGAAAGTCTACGGTGTGGGGCGGATTGACGCGGGACAAGGTCTCGGGTTCAGGCGGCCTCATTTGGAATGGGTCGCCTTGCCCGGCCAAACTCGCCCCTCGACAGCGACGGGGGGGGTTGTGTAGACTGCGTCCTGTTATGGAGAGAGGTGAGCCCCGGCAGGGGTCAGAAACGTTGCGTGCCCAGACGTTGGGCAAACGGGTGGTTATCGTCGCATCAAGCGTTTTGCTGGTCTTGGGCGGTGTGCCAATGGCCGTGGTCGCCGGCGGGATAACGCCTGTCGCGGCCGCAGCGCCGCCGCCGCCGTCACCACCAGCACCGCCGCCCCCTCCT
>DASZFH010000289.1:0-9012 GCA_035939985.1 Candidatus Dormiibacterota bacterium | reverse complement strand
GTTCCGCTAACCATCGCCAGGGTCAACAACCCAGCCAACGTCGAGATTTTCAAGAAGCTCGGCGTTGATGAGGCGATCTCGGCCACTGAGATCCTGCTCACCGCGATGGAACAAAAGTTGGCGGAAGACCTGGCCTGATCGACAGGCTGTGATCGTGCCTCCACATTGGGGGCGAATCGAAAATGGGGGGAAGCCCGGGTCCGCGTCATCAAACGCGGTTCCTGGCATTCCCCCCACCTCTTCTCGAGAACCCGCTCCTGGCGGTTACTCCAGCGAATCTCGAGCTGTCAGTAATTCCTGACTAGGTAGCCTTTCCGATCTTGTAGATCTTGGTGCCACAGACGGGACAAGTGCCATTGGTAGCGGGCTTGCCATTCTTCATCGTGATTGGTTCGGGATTCTTCATCTCGACCTTCTTCTTGCACTTCAGGCAATAACCTTCCATATAGGTTTTCTCACCATCCTCAACTCATGTAATTGGAGCCACTGGGGGCTCGACCCGTCGATTCTATAGGCCGGGTCGCCCCAATTCAACACCAACTTGGAAGATATGCAGCCGATCAGAGCCAAATTGGACTCGCCCAAGACTCCGGGAGGACTCGATTACCTTTCCAGTTCGACCTTGCGCAGCACCGCCTCGCCAATACCCGATTGACGCATTGCATGGGCAAAGATCTGCTCGGCGGCGGTGAGGGCGGTAGAGGCGTCGACGGCCTCGACGCAGAAGCGAGCGCCGATCTGGCGGCTGGCGGCGTTGGCGAAGGTGACCGGTCCGATGGCCGGTTCCAGGTGCTCCAGGATGGACAGCAGCGAGTCACTCCACTGTGTCGCTCCACCCAGGCGGACGGAGGTCACGTCGGCCTCAATGTCCAAAGTCCAGAGCTGGTTGGCTCCTCCCCGGCCTCGACGTTCGAAGCCATGGCGGGCCATACGCACAATCGCGTTGCGGACGGTGGCATTGTGAGTTCCATTGCCGTTTGCCTCTCCGCTGGGCGAGAGGGTGATGTGCCAGGCCCCCCCTGGCGCGTGGCAAACCCAATGCCCCATCGGACTGCGATCGGTATACCAGCCTTGCTTGGCTGCTTCGACGAGGAGTTCCTTACTCATTTACAGGCATCCAAGCCTCCCAAGAATTCGCGCATGCTTCCCCACGAACGGCGACGGCTATGGACCCTCGGGCACTTGCTCGCTAGCCCCTTGTGCCGCCTCCCGATAACGTTATCCGAGTTTGGGAAACGCGCCGCCTGAGGCCCTCCGGGGTAGCCTCAAGCAGTCCCCGCAGACCGATGTCTTCGATGGTCAGAGAGGCGCAGGCGAGACCGTAAGCAAGGGCCTGGGGGATGCTTGCATCATCACCTCCGAGCTGCAACCAACGAGCCAGAAACCCTGCCGCGAGGGCGTCCCCTGCTCCGGTCGTGTCGACCACGGCTCTGGGGGCCAGGGCCGGTCCCCTGGCTTGAAACCCGTCTCCCAGCACCAATACGCCGCCGGGGCCACTTTTCAGGCAGAGGGCGCGTAGCCCGTGCCGGCGGCGGAATGCTTCAGGATTGCCGGGGTCGCCGCCGAGGGCCGCAAACTCCTCCTCGTTGCAAAAGAACCAATCACAGGCGGCGATCAGGTCCTGGGCCTCTACGGGGGCCTCGATCGCGTAGGAGCTCATCGAGTCCGCCGCCAGCATCTGGGCCTCTGAGCGGACCGCCCGGGCGATCTCCAATTGCAGCCGGGTCTCCATGGAGCCGATAAAGATCCATCTGGGATCGTCAGGCAACCGCGGCTTCCAAGCCCGGTAGATGGTCTCATCGCTCTCGATGTACACGTTGTGTCCGTCCTTGACCTGCCGAGCGTGCCACCGGTAGGTCGGGGAATCCAGGACGGAAACCAATTCCAGGTCGATGTCGCGGTCAGCCACCACTTCCCGTAGCCTGCTCTCGACGTCTGTGCCGGTTGCGGCCAGAATGCGAACCGGCCCGATCAAGCTGGCCGCCAAGGCGAAGTAGAGGGCTGAGCCGCCCAACTCATCTTCGACTCGACCAAATGGTCCCTCCAGGGTGTCGAGCGCAATCGAGCCGGCGCCGATCAGCACCGATTTGGCCGTTCTCATGCCCTCCGTGACCGGCCGCTTTGCGGGCTACGCCCAGGGCGGGCGGCGCGCAGCTTGACCAGAAAGTCGGCCGGGCCAGAATAGGGGTCCATGTCCATCCAGACGCGTCCCAATTCGGGCGGCGCGTGACTGTCGCTCCCCCAAGCCCGGACCAGGTCCAGCTGGACGGCCATTGCCTCAGCGGCTTGGTTGGCGGCCAGGTCGGACCATTGGTTATAAGTCTCGATGATGTCCACCCGGTCAGCCAACTCGACCACGCGTCGGGGGTCGAAGCGGGCTCGCCGCAGGTCGAACGGATGGGCCAGGTAAGCGAGACCTCCCTGGTCATGGATCCGATCGAGGGTTTGCTCGGGGGTCAGCCGGGGTTCGATGGTTTCCGCCAGGAAAAGGCCGATGATCTCGCCCTCGGTCGTCTTGATCTCCTCTCCGACGATCGCTAAATCAGGCTCCCGCCGCGCTAATTCACGGGCGCCTTCCGCGGTGTTGTGGTCTGTGAGCGCGATCCGATCCAGCCCCACTTCCTTGCAGCGGGCGATGAGGTCAGAAAGGCTGGTCCGGCTGTCCGGAGAATATTCGGAGTGGAGGTGAAGATCGATCCGGATCTTCCCCGGCCTGGCTTTCAGCTCTTGCGCTTTCGGAATAGCGGGATGATCCGCGCCGGCTCCCGCCACTTGATCGCCTGTCGCATCAGTTCGTCCTGGGCTCGGTAAAGGATTTCGATCACCTTTTCCGGCCGACGCTCATGGCGAAGCTCGCCGACGAGCTTGGCATCCGCGGCGGAGATGACCCGTGTCAGCCGCGGGGTCATCCAGCCGGGGACCAACTTCATCCCCTGGACCAGGCATTCTTCCAGCCCGTACATCAGCTCGTCAGACTCCCTGAGCAGAGCCCGGGGTGTCACCGTTTCCTGCCGGTGCCGATGCCAGCGGAGTGCCCGGGCCTGTTCGGCGGCGGTCCTCTGGATCATGAGTGCGGCCACTATAACAGCCTGCCCCCAGCGGAACTGGGAGATTGAGAAGCGGCGGATTGGTCGCGTAGGCCCTCACCTGGGGCTCGGCGGGCGCAACTCTCCAGCAGGATAGGCCCCACATGTTGGGCTTTTCCCCAATCGGTGCGCAACCTGTGGAAACCCACTAGGTGAATCAGCTCCGTCCGCTGGTTCATCGCCAGATCCTGTGCGCCCCAGATGTCATTGGACGCTCATCTGATTAAGTCCCGGTTATGACGGGAACAACGTTCGGGTCGACAAAAACCTTGTCCGGCCGGCTGCCTTACCCAGTCGGTGCGCCTCTTCGGCCCGACCAGCCTCAGATCGATGTCGAGCCTTGGGAGGCCCCGGTCATGGTTCCGCTCACCACCGACCGCCTCTGGAGCAGGTTCATCTGAATCTGCGCCTGGCGGCCGTCCGAGGTCTGGCAGGAGGCGGTGACCGCGCTGCCGATCATTGCCAGGGCGTGGCCGTGACAGAGGGTCCTTCCCGTGGCGTCGCTCAGGGTGAAGGTGCTCGCTGTCGGATCGACCGCCCCTTCGCTATTCGAGACGAGGCCTACGTTGGCGCTGCCGGTCACGTCGCCCTCAACGTTGAGGGCGATCATCAGCTCCGAGTTGGCCGATTCGCTGACCGTCCCCGTGACCGTGGCCTGGAATGGCAGGGCTAGACCCGCCGGAGTTGACGGAGTCGGCGTCGTCGGCTGGCTCACCGTCGTTATCCTGTCCCCCGAACCGTGGCCGTTATTTGCGATCACGTTCCAGCCGCTTTGAAGCGGGCCGGCCATCGCCCAGCTCCATCCGGACACCCCGAGTGCCGCGGCGGCGCCGGCGATCAGAATCCGAGCTCGCCAGGCCCCAGAGGAGCTCACCAACCGGCTCACCAACAGGGTTCCGACCAGGGCGAAGCTGGTCACGTAGATGGCCCATGCCCAGCCGGTCCGGGTGTCACTGCCCGTGGCCAGTCCATGGACGCTGGCCAGGACATAAGTGACCATGGTCAGGTAATGCAGTCGCCGCCACCACGAGTATCCGATCCAGGGGCGCACGTATTCGGTCAACCAGAGGGCGACCAGGAGATAGGCGCCAACGATCCCAATGGCCATCCAGAGTGGGCGGTAGTGGCTGGCCAGAGGCACCAGAACCTCAGCCGGGGTGAACTTGGTGAAGGGGTCCACCCATACCGCCAATCCATGCACGACCAGGAAAAGCAATGTCAGCAGGGTGACGAACTGGTGAACCTCTTTGGTCACGAATCGGGGCCAGGTGGCCGAGCGCCAGCCCATCGACAGCGCCAGCCCAAGAGCGATCGAGGCTGTGAGCATGATGTAGGCCGTGAATCCACCCGCGCGAGCCACATCCCAGGAGATCTGACCTAGCGGGTCCATTGCTCACTCACCGCCAATTGCTCGGAGGGCCAGCCGCCAGCTCGGTGCGATTCGCCGGTCGCGCTGGTAATCAGGCCCGCCCAGCGGTTGGATTCGAGGAATTGGCAGCCGGCTTCCGAGCCCAAAATGAGCGCGACCTTGGCCGCGATCTCGGCCTCGGCACAGGTGGGAGCCGCCGCGCTAACCGACCAGACACCGCTCTCAGCGGGGGACCCGGTACGCGGATCGATGAGGTGGTGTTGGGCCACCCCACCTCGGTTCCACCGCCGCTTACCAACAGTCGAGGTGGCCAGCGCTCCACGCCGCAGGGGCACGACCTCCTTCTTCCAACCGGTCTCGATTTCGATCGGCCAGCTGTCCAGGCCGGGAGGCAACCCCATCACTGCGAGGTCGCCGCCGGCATCGACCGCGGCGCAGGCCACCGCGGCCCGGCGCAGCCCGGTCAGGGCTGCGTCGACGGCCATTCCCTTGACCAGCCCGCCCAGATCCATACCTGTCCCGGCCGGCAGCCGCACGGTTCGTCGAGCGGGGTCGAGGCGCATTCCGCGCCAGGCCCCACCTGGGTGAGCCTGGGCGTCCAGGGCTGGTCCGTTGGTCGGGATGTCGGTAAAAGTGCGGTCGTAGCCGCAGCGAAGCATCTGATCCAGGAGCAGAGGATCGAAGACACCGTCACTGATTTCTGCGGCGGTCATAGCTTTGGCCGCGGCCAGGAAGAGCAGGGGGCTGACGGCCGTCTCCACGCCGGCGCTGCGATTGAGGCGGGACAGCTCGCTCTCGGTCTTAAAACGGCTGAAACAGAGGTCCCAGTTCTCGAAGAGCGTTTCCACCAGTTTGAGCGCATGCTCAAACGCGGCGGCGGGGGCGAGGACGGTGACCACCGTCCCCATGCATGGAAATGCGCTTCGCTCCAGGCCGGTCGGTGTCGCCAACGCTTGAAGCTGGCCGGGCATCGGGTTACGACCCGCGCGAGCTGAGAATGGGCGCCTGCCCGACGGAACCCCCGTTGCTGAAGTACCCCCCGGAATTTGGAACTGTTTGGGTGGCGTCGGTTGAACTTGAGCCCGAGCTTGAGCTGCCCGAGTTGGTTGGGGTCACGGTCTGATCGGACGTCGAACCGCTGGCGGCGGTTACGCCGACAACGTTGTCGGCGGCGAGAAGCATGAATCCAAGAAAGGCGAGCACACTGCCGCTGGCAAGAACCTGCTTGAGAGCGGAGACGCGCTCAGTGTGATCCCTCTTTCTTCCCTGGCTGGGGGTTGAACTCTGGGGCGGACTTTCCATTTCCTCTTTAGACAACGCTCTTCCCATGAAGACACGGTGAAGAGTGACTCAGTCAGGGTCGGCCGCCAAGCCTTTGCAGCATTGCCGCCAATTCGATCAGTGGGACTCCCACTGGGCAGGCCGAGCCCCCCGCTGCCAGGTCCATTGCTTCCCCCATTTCTCCCAGATCGAGATCATGGATCACCGATGGCAGCAGGTGCAGCGGCCGTGAGTACGCCTGACCCAGCTCCGGTGCCTTGCCGTCACTGATCGCGAGTCCGCACAGCCCACACCCGATACACCGGGAGATGGAATGAAGGAGCGAGCGCTCGGAGACGGTGAGGGGGCTCAGATGATCCGCCCGATAGCTTTCAACAATGTTCCTTGTCCCCGAGTGCCGGCCGGCGCTTCGAAACATTCGCCGCAACTGGTGGCCGACCAGAGCCATTGCCAGGCGGGCCATCGAGTCGACTCGGCTCACGATCTGACCAGGTTTTGGCGGCGCGCATAGTCGAGCTCCTCCTGGGCCCAGCCAGCGGGGCCTAGAACGGGCTGGCGCTTGGGCCAGGCTCGCCTCAAGAAATCTTCGACAGCTTCAATCCGCTGGCCCTGACTCCAACCCAATTCCATCCCCAGCACCTGGGCCGCGCGAGACAGGCAACCACCACCCGCGCACGGTCCGCTGGCCAGTCCGCAGCGTCGAAAGGCGTCGTCGAGGCCGGTGACCATCTCATTGCGTGCGCAATAGATGAGCTCCGCCTCGGTCAGAGCTTCGCATCGGCAGAGGACCCGACTGGTGCCGGCGCCGGTCAGAGCCGCCTCGACCCGGGTCCCATGTCTGCTCAATGCTCTGGCCCCACTGAGCAGGGAGATCCCCAACCTGTCGGCGATTGCCGCGGGGGTGGGGGCCTCCGACTCGTTACCAGGCAGTGGTTCGACGGTTGTGCAGGCCGATTGAATACCGAGCTGGCGGCAGACGGCGTCGCTTGTCTCCTCAGCCATCTGCCGGTACATCGAGAGCTTGCCCCCGACGATCGAGATCAGCCCAACTGGTCCACCGGATGTGTTCTCACCGTGATCGATGACCCGGTAGGCGCGGGAGAGATCGTCTTCGTAGGGCCGCCACCGGTGGAGGGTGGGGCGTACGGCCACGGTGGAGCGAACGGGGCGGAAGGCGCGAATGTCGGGCAGCACCCGGGCAAACCCCTGGAGCAGATAGTCGACCTCCTCCTCCGATACCTCGGCCTCATCTGGATCTCCCTGGAAATCGTCATCAGTCGTGCCCAGAAGGGTGAAGGCACCGTGGGGGACGCACAGCAGACTGCGGCCATCGATGGCTTCGGATTCAATCGCGAAGTTCGAGATGCGTCGGTCATAGATGATGTGGATTCCCTTGGCAGGCCGCAGCTTGACCTCGGCCCTGCCCATGGCGGCGATTTGCGCCGACCATGGTCCCGCCGCGTTGACCACCGCCCGTGCGCGGGCCTCGGCCCGGGAGCCGTCCGCTGCTCGGTAACGGACGCCGTGCACGGTGCCCCCATCAACGAGTAGGCCCTCGACCCGCGAGTGATTTAGGGCCCGCGCTCCGTGCTCGATCGCGTCCAAGACGTTGACCCAGGTCAGGCGATGGGGATCGACGCCCCACTCCTCCATGGTTACGGCCCCAACCACCTCTGGTGCGAGAGCCGGTTCCAGCTCCCGGGCTTGGGCGGCCGAGAGCCGGGCGTGGGCGTTGGAATGCTTGAGTGGCTGGTACCGGTCGTAAACCTCCATGGCGGTTTCCATCTGTTCCAGTCCATGCTTGGCCCCCGGGAGGATCGGGAGAAGGAACACCACCCGGTGGACCAGGTGCCGGGCCGCGGTCACGATTTTGCCGGCGTCCTCGCAGCTGCGCTGGGTTGTCCTCCAGTCGAATTCCAAATATCGGGGCCCGCCGTGAATCATCCAGCTTGAGCCCCCGCTGGTGCCGCCACCCCAATCGTCCTTCTCCAAGATCAGAACCGATAGCCCCCGTCGGGCCAGGTCGCGTGCCACCCCAGCCCCGGTAATGCCCCCGCCGATGACGATGACGTCATAGGTTCCGCTCACCCAGTGATCCTATGGCGTCGCGTGGCAGATGACTCGATATTTGAATTCAACTCGGACTTCGACGCTATGATCCGATGCAATGCGGACTGGCAAGCGCTCAGCCACGGTCGAGGAGATCTTGGCGGCTGTCGATGCGGCCCGGGACAAAGTCATGGCGGATGAGGTCAAGTCCCTGACCAAACTGGGAATTCCCAAGGCCATGGCGTATCAGATGATCAGTTCCCGATTCCGGCAAAAGTCGGCTGGCCACGAGGAATCTGAGCCCGATCCGTTCGAGGCCACCGCTGACACGTCCTGGGACGATATCGGATAGCAACCCTGACCACGCCGACCGACGGCAACGCTCAGCCATTTCTCCTCTTCAGCACCGGGGACGCTGACCCCGATTTCCTCTACGCCACGGGAATGCCCGTGGAGGAAGGGCTGTTCCTCTCCACCGGATCTGGCCCTGGTCACCTGGTTCTCCATACCTTGGAGGTTGAACGTGGCCATCAGGATTCGAGCGCCGGCAAGGTCACTGATTTGCGCCAATTGGTGCCTCAGGACCCCCTCTCCAGTACCCAGTCCGATTGGGCTTTGGCCGCGGCGCTGCTGCTCCAGGAGCAGGGCCTGGCTCGAATCCGGGTTTCCGGGCGGATGCCCATAGCCTATTTCCAGGCCCTGGTGGAGCGTGGGATCGAGCCGGTGGTCGATCTCGATCTGCTGGTACCCGAGAGGCGCCGTAAGTTAGAGCCGCAGTGGCGTCAGATCTCGTCCGCCCAAGAGGCTGCCGAGATTGCCTGCCGGGCTGTGATCAATGAGATAAACCAGGCCGAGATTAATGACGGCCTGCTCTGGTCGGATGGTCGGGCCCTGACCTCTGAGCGGCTCAAAGCAACTGGCAGCCGGGTCCTGATGGAGCTCGGTCACAGCTGCGATTCGCTGATCATTGCCGGCGGGCCGCAGAGCTCAATTCCCCACGATCGGGGCTCAGGACCAATCTTGGCGGGGCGGCCGATCATCATCGACATCTTCCCAAGATCACTGCGCACCGGTTACCACGGCGATCTGACCCGGACGGTCATTAAGGGACCGGTGCCTGCCCAGGCGGCAGAAATGCATCTGGCGATCCTGGCGGCGATCAACTCTGGCATCGCCACGGTGAGAGCCGGTGTTACTGGCCGCGAGGTCCATCTGGCGGTCTGTCGG
>DASZFH010000288.1:0-4680 GCA_035939985.1 Candidatus Dormiibacterota bacterium | reverse complement strand
GTGCCCCGGCGGGCAGCTCAGCCTCTAACCCGACCGCCCGCATAATATTGACGACCAACTCGCCTGGCTCGAACGGCCAGACCATGACGTCATGAGCACCGACCGCCTTGGCCCGCACGATGTCTTCGTCCGCCTGGTTGTCGGCCACCATGATGATCGGGACCGACGGCATGTGGGCGTGCAGCTTCTTGACCAGGGTCGCTCCATCCACACGATCAGAGGTGACACTGAGCAATATGCAGTCGGGATTCTGAACACTGGCCATATTGATGACCACACCCGGATCAAGCGGAGCACCGCTGATTTCGATTCCCGGAGTCCCTCGGACCAGCTTGGCCACATCGGCCACAGTGAAATCGTCCTCGGCCATGATCACCAACTTGAGCTGGCGTGGTCGCTCCACAAGGCGCGTGGGTGCGTCATCATCGACCGCACCCAACCGGCCACCAATTCCTTCCCCACTCTCCGGGAGCGTCGGCTCGCCCGGAGAGAACGTTCCCCTCCCAATGGCGCTCATGACGTGATTGTTGAACCGTAACAGGTCATCGGGTGATATGAAACCCCAATCCGGGCCTGTGATCAACTCTGGAACTTGCTCGTAGACAGGTTTGCCATCGAGGAGGACCGTGACCACCCGGTCTTGGGGCCTGGCCACCTGCGGCATCCACATCGCGACTCGCGTCATGTATCCGGCGGCGGTGTAGGCACCCCACGTCCGCCACCAAACCTTGTGCTTCCCGTGCGATACCTCTTTCATTTCCGCATCGGAGCTGATCGAGACCCCATGCTCACTCCCGTGAAGGTCGCCCAGAAAGGTCAAGATATCGGCGTTGACAGAGTCGCCGAGCATCTCTGCCAGGTCGTGGCACCCATCCACCATTACCTCGGCCTCCTCGACGAGGCTCTTAGGCTCTGGCGCCAACGCCTGCGAGTGCACCCCGCAGAAAGGGACAGATCCGATGAATATCATGTGCTGCCGGCACCAGGTCGAGCCGCATACGACCCCAGCCTGGTCCACGTGATTACAGGTCCATACCTCACGTTCCGTGCACTCGTGCGCAGTGCAGAGGCCGATCCTGGACCCGATCAACTCAGCATGGTGGCCGCAGTAGCGAGTCTGACCCACAAACTCAATGTGCTCAAGACACCAGCTCTGGCCGCAGGGAACACCGGTTTGATCGACATAGTTGCAGGGCCAAACCACGTGAGCCCGGCAGTCAACCTCGCCGCACCCCGGATCCCCGACAATCTGGACCTCGGGTTTGGCCTCAGGCGGAGCCGCAAAAGGGACCGGGAAGGGCACTTGGGTGAGAACCTGTTCCGGCCGGCGGCCAGGAATGGGAGTCTGCGGCGAAACCAGGGGAGATTCAAGGGCCAGCTTCGAGACCGCGGCGGGAATAGCCTGGGCTGGCGGCAGCGAATCGCCACCCCCGGGATTGGTGGCCCAGCCCGCTTCCAGGACTGCCGTCGAGGGAGGTTGGGTTGCTTTCTTACTGGCAGCGGTTGTCGCCACCTTGGCGTGGACCTCGCAGAGGGTTTGTCCCGCGATGACCACAATATGGGTCGCGCAGACCCAGGTCTGGCAGGGCCCAAGAACGTTGTCGGAATACGAGCACATCCGAATCGGCAGGGCTCGGCAACGCGCGTGCCCACACATGGGTATGTAATCCTCACGCGGCCGGAAACGACGATTTGACCCCCCGGAAATGCTCGCCACCTAAGTTCCCCAGTCCATCCCCTGCACCCAATTTTTAGATCGCGGTGCTATTGGAATTGAACGTTGGCCGACCGGATTTATTGCTCCCCGGCGGTGGCGGTGCCACCCCGCTGGAGTGCCCCAAAAAAACCTCCGTGCGTCTTCGTGTCCTTCGTGGCTTCGTGCTTAACCCTTCAGACGGCCGTCTCGCCCCGATTGGCTACGACCTCCATGACACCACGGCAACCAGCTACCGGAGTCGCCAAGACGCCACGAGCCGCGAAGCAAGGATCGGGCCCGCCGCGTCAGCGGGCCCTGCTCACAAGTGAGAGTTAGGCTACCGCCGGTGCGGAGCTGGAGCGAAAGGGTCGACGGCGGCGGCGACGCGGCGCCGATCCGGCTGGGCGAGGTTGGGCTGTACTGCTCTGGCTACCAGTGGCCAGCGGCGCCGGGCCATGGGCATGCGGCGGGGTCAACCGCCAGCCGCCTTCGGCAAGGAGGTGATTGAGGTCTACGTGGTGAAGGTCGGGAGCTCCCTGGGAACGCAGCTTGCGCCAAGCCAGCGAATCCTCTGGAGTGATGAAAGTGAGAGCTCTTCCCTCGGCTCCCATCCGAGCCGTGCGCCCGATTCGGTGAGTCAACGATTCAGAGGTGTCCGGTAGTTCATAGTTGATGACCAGGACCACATGGCTCAAATCCAGGCCACGTGCCGCCACATTGGTGGCAACCAGCACGTCGGTGCGCTGGGCTCGAAAAGAGGCCATCACCGCATCCCTCGCACTCTGAGACATATTGCCCTGGAGGGCGGCGGAGTTGTGGCCCATCCGGACCAGGTCGGTGTTGAGTTTGCGCACCCCATGCTTGGTCCGCCCGAAGATGATCACACCCTTGTGAGAACCGATCAAGCGACTAAGGGTGGTGAGCTTGGCCTGCCTGTCAATCAGAACGAGACCGTGCTCGAGCTTGCGCTCACCCTCTTCCGCGACCTTGACAAAAGCCGGGTCCTGGAGATGACGGCTGATCATCTTCGACACCCATTCCGGCATCGTCGCCGAAGCGAGGATGGTCTGGGGCTGATAGGTCAGGGCAAGAATCTTCTCGACTGAGGGCGCAAACCCGCTGTCGAGCATCTCGTCCGCCTCGTCCAACACGAGGTACTCAACCCTGTTCAAAGAGAGCAGCTTTCGCTCCACCATGTCCAAGATGCGACCGGGTGTACCGACCACCAGATCGACCCCCCGCTTGAGAGTGTTGGTCTGATTGGCGTAGCCGATACCGCCGTGAAGTAGCACGGCTCGGCCGCCGCCACCCAGGCCCTCGAAGACCGCCATGATCTGTACAGCCAGCTCCCTAGTTGGGGTGACGACCAGGGCGCGTGGCCCTGGGGCGGGCGTGGCCAACCTTTCCATCAATGGGAGAAGGAAGGCCAGGGTCTTACCTGAGCCGGTCGGAGCTTGAACCACCACGTCGCCGCCTTCTAGCAGATGTGGGATCGCCTCCGCCTGAACTGGGGAGGGCTCGGTAATTGATTGCTGGGCGAGGACCGCTTGAAGGCGCGGGCTTACGCCGAGCTCGTTAAATGTGGACAAAATAGTTTGAACTCCTGGTTCTTGATCGGGGTTTCCCCCTCCACCCGCTGAGCGGGGCACTCCCTCATCCGGTGAGGAAGGGTGATTCAACTCGGCATCCGGCCCGTTTCGGGGGGCGAAAGCAGAGCCGAAGCTCGGGGGACCGGACTGCGGCCCCCCGAGCGGTGGTTCTGACTTGTGCAGTGTGACCTTAGTCGGCCAACCGGACGCGACCCGCGCGGGGTCCCTTCGGGCTGGGCTCGATTTCGAAACTCACCGATTCGCCGCCCTGAAGGCGGTCGAAGTCGGCCTCGGTCCCACTGCGGTGGAAAAAATACTCTTTCCCGTCGTCGGCGGCGATGAAGCCGAAACCACGGTCAGAGACAAGCTTTTTGATGGTGCCATTTGGCATTTCTCAGGACTCCTCAGTTTTACTTCTTCTCGAACTGTGTTGAACCGGCCTGGGCCCGTTCGAGAAGAAAGAGGACTCCGCGGCGTATTGGCAACCAAACTCTGGGTGCTCGATCCGCAGCTTAGCACAGGTTCCGCCCTGTTGATAGACCATTTAGTAACTGCTTGGCAGGCAGCTCGTCCAGGACCAAGGAAATGGGCCCAACCAACCCCCTGACGGATACCTCGCCCCACGGGACGAAAAGAAACCTACCGGTGCGGTCGCGCGCCACTCATACTCAAACCAATGACCGCTCCCCCTCCCTCCAACGACGCTGCGGAATGGCGCCGCCCATCCCCCAAATTGGCGACACTCCGACGAGCCGAGGTTGGGCTGGCTACGTTGATCCTGATGGTTGGCGCTGGCGGGCTCGGCTGGGCAGCGGCGGGAGTGCAGATTGGGTGTGTGGCCCTCATCGTGGCCCTAGCCGCCGGGGTCGCTCTGGACTTCTTTGCCCAACGGAGAGTGAGGGCCTGGTCTTACAGGGAAAGGGAGGACGACCTGATCGTCAGCCGCGGCGTCCTGGTCAAACGCGAGTCTGTGGTGCCCTATGGACGGATGCAATTCGTGGACGTGATCGCGGGCCCACTTGAAAGAGTCTTCGGGCTGGCTACGGTCCGAATGCACACGGCCGCGGCGGCCAGTGACGCTCGCGTTCCCGGCTTGGCCAAGGAGGAAGCGGCCCGTCTCCGGGACCAGCTATCAAGGCTGGGCGAATCCCAGGCCGCGGGGATTTGAACCTGGGAGACTTCGGGCCACCACCGCCTCCTTCCCTCCCGACCGATAGCTGGCGTCGGATTCACCCCCTCTCGCCCGTCATCCGGGCCAGCCGAGCCCTTATCCCAATCGCTCTCATCCTGGGCTCGAGCTTGATCGGCAGCAGTGGTCGGGGCGGGCTCGGGGGAACCCTCGGACACCTTGTGCTAGCCCTTGTGCTGGTGGGGCTCGGTCTCATCTCCTGGCTG
>DASZFH010000287.1:0-5430 GCA_035939985.1 Candidatus Dormiibacterota bacterium | reverse complement strand
CCACGGAAGTCAAGCTGAACCGACTGAAGCGCTGAAGCTCTTTGACGATAAGGGTTAAGGCCGTCGCCGTTCCCAGCACGGCCGCTAATGCCAACCCTTCGAAGTCCATTCCGACCGCATGCAGGATGATCGACCCAGCCCAGGTCACCGCGGTCCAGACTATCGAAATTTGAAGACCAGCGCGGGCTCGACCGACCGAGTAGATGGTCGGCAACAAGACGGTGGTCCCAACTCCAAGAGCCATGTTCACCAGAAGTAGATACAGCGAAGGCAATGCGGCAATCCATTTAGAACCATAGACGATGACTATGATCTGGGGAGCGAGGCCGGCTACTACCGCGAGTGCGGGGAACGTGACTTTAAACGTCCATCCCGCACTCAGCTCTACAAGGCGGTCGAATCTCTCTGCATGATCTTGAAGGCGACTAAAGCTTGAGTAGCTGACTCGCGAAACCAGGTGCACCAAAGCCATCGGGACGAGCGCGAGCTGACTACTCCACGTGAGATACCCTACAGCTGCAGAACCATAGGCCAAACCCCCGAACGCCGGGATCGCTGAGTCTTTGACGAAAGCAATCGCGGACTGGCTTTGATAAAGAACCCCAAATCGGGAGGCGATCCAGATCGGACCCCAATGGAACTGCAATGATGGCCGCCATGAGGTTCGGAGGAAAAGGACAACCGTACCGACGGCAGAGGATGCGATGACCGCCGTTGCGAGACTCCAAATTCCGAATCCCAGGGTGGCCATGGTGATCGCTACCCCCCAGTAGGCGATCTGGCCTCCCATGTCAGAGAGAGCCACCGGCCCGTATGTCAGCTTCCTTTCGGCGATCACGATAGGCACCGTTCTCAGTCCCGAAAGCACCAATGAGAGCGCGAGGGCGCGAACCAACCACTCAAGCTCAGCAAGGTGGTAGATCCCCGCCAGGAGCGGTGCGAGGACGACCATCACGAGGGCCAATAGACACACAACGACCAACTGGAAGGTGAACAAGGCGTCGAGGTCGTGCTTGTCAGGATCACGAGACTGACGGATGAAAGCCGCTCCAAGACCTAACTCGCTGAAAATCCCGAACGTCCCTATAGCGAAATATCCAACGGCAAACAGTCCGAAGGTCGAGGGAGACAACTTCCGAGCGAGGACCACGCTCCCAACCAGTCCCAAAAGTCTGATGAAAACGTCTCGAGTTAGCAGACTGAACACTCCCCGAAAGGTCCGCAGCTCGAGATCTCCGCGGACGTTGAGGTCCTCAGGCAGCATCAGTTCGCTGGGCCCACACCGGCCTTCTGGGGGGCAGGGTTGTGGCCGGTGGCCCACCGATGAGGAGTGTTGGCCGCAGAAGCCAGATTCAAGGTCGAAAACTTCGACCCGCCGGATGGGGGGTAGATGTCTCTCATAGGCGTGAAACCGGGGCAAAGACACGGGCCGGTATACCTCGGATAAGATCTACAGCAGTCATTGGTTGGTCATTGTATTGTTGAGCGCAAACGAGCTGGGCTTGTCGGCCGGTCGGAAACCGAACATAGAGGCTCACCTCGACCGTGGGTCCCACTGTGAAGTTGGGTTTCGATGGGAGCGTTGCCTCAGTTCCTGGCGGGACTGCGACATATGCCGTTCAGCTAGTCAGGAACCTGCTGGACCAACATCCCGATTGGGATTTCTACCTGTATTTTCGTACCCCTAACCCGATCAACCAACTCGAGGCATACGGGATGCGTCCAAACGTCCACGTGCGGTTCCTCGGCGCAGGGCCCAACCTCTGGCGAGTGCAATCCATCATGCCGAGTCGCTTGCGAGCAGATGGAATCGATGTATTTCATTCGCCCGGATATTTCCTTCCGATAAGTTGGGGGGGCCCACAAGTTGTCACAATCCACGATTTGAACATATACCGCCAGATCTGGGCTCGGGCGAGATCGGCCAATTTTCTTGGATGGCTGGATCTGGCAGTGCAGACACCGCTTGCCGCCTGGCGCGCGGAGCGGGTGATCGTGGATTCGACATCTGGCGCTGATGACGTTTGTAAACTGCTCCGGATATCACGGACAAAGGTGGATACAATCCCATTGGCGGCTGACCCCTTTTATGAGGAGGCTCCGACCAGCACCGAACTGAAGGCACTGACCCACCTTGTTAAGGCTCGTCCCTATGTTCTATATGCTGGGGTTCTATCTCGCCCGAAGAACCTGGAGAACCTCATCAGGGCCTTTCATACCTCGGAACTGGCAACATCTGGCGTTGACTTACTCTTGGCCGGTTCGGATCATCACGGCTATGGTCGAATACTGGAGCGGACCGCGACAGAATTGGGACTGTCACAGAATGTCCGACTGCTGGGATTCGTCTCCCAGCCCATGTTGCGGGCCCTCTATTCGGAGTCCTTATGCACTGTCCTCCCGTCCTACGGCGAAGGTTTCGGCTTGCCCCTGGTCGAAGCGATGGCCTGCGGTGCTCCAATCGTGGCAGCCGATCGCCAGTCAATGCCCGAAGTAATTGGCACCGCTGGGCCCCTCTTCGAGCCTGGCGATACCACCGGACTTGCCAGCATCCTGCACCGAATCGCTAATGACCCGGACCATCGTCGGACACTACAGGCTGGATCTAAACAGCGCAAGCTGGCCTTCTCATGGACTCGTACCGCTGAGTCCACGGCAGCCGCCTACCTTCGGGCTTGTCGGGATAGGTCCGGATCAGAGCCTTAGCTTCGTTCGGTAAACCGCCAGGGTGGACTCCAAGGTTCGATCCCAGGTCAGGAGTTGGGATCGCGCTCGAGCTCGATCTCTAAGTTGACCCATGAGGGGGGCATTGCCCGCCGCCTCCCGCAGGCACGCCACCAGCTCGTCCCTGGAATTAGGATCAAAGGTGAGAGCTGCCCCAGCCGACGTTTCCATCAGAACTGGGATCCGGCTATGGATCACTAACGCTCCAAGAGCGAGGCCCTCGGCAACCGGAAGGCCGAATCCTTCTCGATAGGACGGTAGGACCAATGCTGTTGCACCCTGGATCAGAGATGCCAGTTCGGTGTCTGTGACATAGCCAAGATGGCGGACACGTCCGCGCAGTTGCACCGATCCGTCCACCATGGCATCAAGACTGGCAACGTCCTTTGGTAACCATGGACCCGCGAGGAGTAGGTGATGGGGAAGATCCCCAACCATTGCCATTGCACCCAGGAGAGTGCCGAGGTTCTTGTTAGGATTCGGCCCTCCCACGTACAAGAAGTATGGTGACCCGGAGATGGGGCCAGTCACCCGAAGCTGCCGGAGGTCGATTCCGGGGCGGGCGAGACTAATGATCGATGGAGGAACTCCGATCTTACATACCAAGTCATCGGCGGTCTGCGTTGAGATCGCAAAGACATGGTCGGCCAAACGCAGGTTCCGAAGGTAGAGGCGGTAACCCGCCCACGTAATCAGCTGTCGAGTTCTTATCCCCTCGATGAAAGGAATGAGGTCGTATGAGGTAGTCATGACGACCTTGCCACGGAGTGGGGCCAGAGCTTCAGGATCAGTGATGTGCACCGCCCGCACACCGCTCTTTGCAGCCCGAAGGTGGGTTCCGAGCTGAGCGAAGGCCCAAGCTCCTCGCAGCGCCGGCCTCGGAAACCGCCTGATAACAAGCATCGAGTGTGGGGGCTTAATTTCGATCGGTACCTCTCCAGCCCAACCCCAAAACTCGATCGGGACACCGGTCTGTGCTGCCAGCCTCTCTGCCAAACCCCTCACGTACCGGCCTACGCCTCGCGTCCGATGGGCGTTTTGGAGAGGAGTTAAGTCAAATCCTATTTGGGGTATAGAGTCGATTCTGTGGGCCCCCCCGGAGTCACATCGATGGCGATCAGCAAAAGTCCAAGCACAACCCATGAAACCATGAGCTCTAACATTTCAGTGGAGATGTTGACGACAGCGAACAACAGGCAAGCCACCCCCGATGCCACGACAAGCGGATCCCGCCGGCGCAACCAGGCTCGCCGGGCCACAGCGAGCCCGAACGCCCCAAACACCAACAGGCCTGCCACCCCCGTGTCGTTGACCAGGCGCAGGGGCAGGCTTGCAATCCACTCCGGCTGCCCTCGGTACATGTAATACTGACCGTACGACCCGGTCCCTGTCCCAAGCAGGAAGCTTTTGAGCCCTCTGAAATGGGCGCCAACTCGATTGAACTGGTCGACTCTGCCCAGGACATCAACAGTGTTCTCCATCCGGACCACCAGCTTCGAGAGGCTTCCTGTGATGCCGGTTTGAGAAGGGTCGGCGGCCCCCGGAGCAGTGACGCCGGGGGCGCTGGGGGCGCTGATTGTAGGCCCGCCAGCAGATTGGCCCCGGTGTGTTGGGGTCCCTGCTACCGCAGTCAGACCCCACACCCCCATCAGCAGGACAAACGCAATCAGCCCGCCACCCGCGAGCGTCGGAAGCTGTACCCGCCGCCTTAGCGCTGTTGCTCCGATTACGATCGCGAAGATCACAATAGCAACCCACACCGATCGGGTGAAGCTAACGGCCGCTGCCGCCAGGCAAATACCGAGCCCTACCATGGACCATCGTTGACTGAAATATCGCGATCCGATAAACGCCCACATCAAAGCCCCGTACGCACTGAATGCCCCGAAGACGTTCGGTTCCCAAAGCGTTGAAAAGGCCGCTGGCTGGCCGTTGGCAGGGTTGATTGACGCCCCCACCGTGATCCCGAAGTAATAGAGCGCATAGGCGACCAATCCGAACCCAGCAACGCCCATCAGCATCACCAAAAACACCGTCCAGAGGCGTTCCAGGTCCGCCCGGTTGTCGATCAGCCGGCGCATGATGTAGGCTCCCGCCGCCAACACGGTCAACAGCAGGACTAGCTTCAAGCTGGTTGACTTGTGAGGGGCGAAGAGAAGGCTGCTGACCAGGTTGACAGCCAACCAGCCGGCCAGGACCCATTCCTCCGGCCGGGGGATAAGGGATCGGGGCAGACGACCGGCTTTAAGGCTCGGAAAGACCAGAACCGCACCGGCCGTCACAACCGCCACCAGCTCTCCCCGCAGGTCCACCCCGTGAACCTGGAGGGTGTACCGGTCCAACAATGCCGTGATCAGCAGCAGGAAAGCAACTCCTTGGGTTAACCCCAGGAGCCGACAGAAACCCACTCCGGCGGCGAGCACCATCGCCACGGCCAGCAGTGACGCGGACGTTCCGCCATGAGCGTGAAGCAGGTACAAGGCGAGGGCAAGTGGCACAGAGAGTCCCAGTGCGATCAGCCAACTACGCTCCAGCACCGGATGACCTGCCGCTCCTATTTCACCCTCACCCAGCTGACCTGCCTCCGGGTCGGGGATTGAGGCCGTGCCCACGGAGACAATCCGGGCAGCGGAACCGGGTTCAAAAATGCTCACCCAAACCCAAGTCTATTAGACAAGGGAGGTCAAGGAGGGAAGGCGATCGTTT
>DASZFH010000286.1:0-2838 GCA_035939985.1 Candidatus Dormiibacterota bacterium | reverse complement strand
AGCTTTGGAACAGGGTTCTTCAACCAGATCTACGCCACCTGGGGGATCGTGGTTCCTCAGGCAGCCAGCCCCCACCTTTACGTGCAGACAATGGCGGTACCGGCCATCGGAACCATGCATTTCGATACCCGCTGGCTGCTTCATGACTCGAGCACCGACTACGACATCTTCTTCAACCAGGACCATGGCGTCTCCGGTCCGCTTGCCTACACCATCGATCGGACCAAGCTGGCCACCGTCAGCTACGCGATCAATGCGCAGAAGCCCGGCCTGCACATGAGCTTCGGCCTGTTCCCTGGCTACATCAATGGCCGGTACAGCTGGTGGCTTCCCAAGGACGTTGTCCCACCCCTGACGAAAACCATGGTCGTATCCCCCGGCCCTGACTCCTACCAACCGTTGCTCCGTATGATCCCGTCGGCTGACCCGGTCTGGGGCGGTCAGGCAGACCTGCGGGCGCCCCTTGAGCAATTCACGGCGGGCCAGGTGGCAAACATCCCGCTCCTGGTAGGCCCGGGCCGCCCAAGCGCCGATCAGCTGGGGGTCATCACCGGCGCTGTGGGCGCCGACTGCGTTCCCATATATGGCACGGTTGCACGCATCCCCGCGACCGATGACGTGACCTGCAAGGTCATTCCGGGATCGGACATCCTGGTTTTCACCCCAACCGAGTTCGTGGACGCCATGGGCAACTCTGCACTGCTCTACTCGCCGCAGGCGCTCACCAACATCACCATCGCTCAGAACGGGCAGCAGCTCGCCCAGGGAGACAATGCCAACGGACTGGGGGTGCAAGTTCCCCCAGAGGCGGCTGCCTACAAGATCGCGATGGACACCGATCTCAGCGCAGAGCCGTGGGTCGTGGAGGGAATCAGGACCCACACCGCCTGGGGATTTTCGTCCAGTCCCGCGGACACCAACAAGACGATTCCACTCCTAACGGTCGACTACATCGCTCCGATCAACATGCTGAACCAGCTCCAGTCGGCTGGAGGCACGTCTTACATGAGGATCAAGGTCGGACACTCGCCGACCACTGGCACCCCACCCGGAATCAATCCGCCCACTGTCAAGATATCGACCGACGATGGGGCCACATGGACCCAGGTTTACGCCAGCCCGCGCAGTGGTGGAGAGTACCGGATGGACCTGGACAACCTGCCCTCGACGGGATTCCTGTCGGTCTCGGTAAGCATGACCGACACCAGCGGGGCGACATTCGATCAACAGATCATCCGAGCCTACGCCCTCCACCAATAGGATTTGAACGGCACCTCTGACCCCGGATCCCCCGGGCTTCGAAATCCCAAATCGGACTCGCCACGCCCACAATTCGGGGGCCCAGGGCCTGAAATTTCGGAACCAGGCCATCATATGAGGTGATGAACCCTTCAATCGACCTGGTTATCTTCGGGGCCTCCGGTGACCTCGCTAAGAGCAAGATCTTTCCAGCCCTGCGCAGCTTGTCAGCCCGAGGCGACATGCCGGGCCCGATCCGGATCATCGGTGCCGGTCGATCCGACCTCTCTGAGGCCGACTTCAAGGACCTGGTGGCCGGCCAGGGGGGCTCAAGCGAATTGGCCAACCCGGCTTGTTGGGTCCGACTGGACTACGACGATGTTGAGTCATACAAAAGCCTGGCCACGGCAGTCGAGGCGAGCCCTACGGTGGTGACCTATCTTGCCACTCCCCCCGCCACCTTCGACCCTATCGTCCGCTCCCTGGCCGCCTCGGGAGTCAGCCGAAAAGGTGACATCAATCGCCGCATCGTCCTCGAGAAACCACTTGGCCATGACCTCAAGAGCGCGGTCGAGCTGAACCGGCACCTGAGCCAATGCTTCGACGAGTCGCAGATCTTCCGCATCGACCACTACCTGGCCAAGGACACCGTCCAAAACGTCCTCGCCTTCAGGTTCAGCAACTCGATATTCGAACCGCTTTGGAACCGAAGCCTGATCGAAAGCATCCAGATCACCGTCGCGGAGGATGGTGGCATCGGCAGCCGGGCTGGGTATTACGACCGAGTCGGAGCGGTCCGAGACATGATCCAGAACCATGTCCTCCAGCTGCTCGCTCTGGTCACCATGGATCCACCGACCACCTTGGATTCGGCGGATATCCGCGAGGCCAAACTCAACGCACTGCGCGCGGTATCTCCCCTGGACCCAAATCACGCCATCCGGGGGCAGTACGAGGGGTACCTCGAAGAACACGGCGTCGACCCCAACTCACGCCGGGAAACCTTCGCCGCCGCGCGTGTCTCGATCAACAACTGGCGCTGGGACGGCGTCCCCATCTATGTCCGCAGCGGCAAGGCTCTGCGCCGGCGCGTCTCCGAAGTCACGGTTCGCTTCCACGACGCCCCGCAATTGCGCATGGCCGGAAGGCCTCATCGCGGTATCCCGACCCTGCTCATGTTGCGCATCCAACCTAACGAGGGCATCACCCTGCGTTTGGGCGCCAAGCGGCCTGGGCGAGGCTTCGAGGTTGTTCCGGCGAGCATGAAGCTGGAGTACGCCAAGCTGACCAAGGCCTCCCTTCCTGACGCCTACGAGCACGTGTTGAGCGAGGTGCTGACCGGTGGTCAGAGCGTTTTCCCCGGCGGCAAAGAGATTGAGCGAGCATGGGAGATAGTGGACCCGCTGCTCAAAGGCTGGGAAGCCACGGGCCACCCCGAAACCTACCCCCGTGACAGTTGGGGCCCAGACGCTGCCGACGATCTGGTCTCCTCAACGGGCGGAGGACGTTGGTTCAACCCTGGTGATGAGCCCGGAATCTGAAGACCAGGTCGGCGTACCGTTGATCTAGTTGGTTCCAGCCAACCCCCAGCTGTTGGAT
>DASZFH010000285.1:0-4775 GCA_035939985.1 Candidatus Dormiibacterota bacterium | reverse complement strand
TTACCACTTCCTGGGCTGCGGATTCAACCAGACCTGCCTGGTCACCACGTCGGGCCGTTTGGCTCGCGTCACCATCTGGGTTCCGCTGGCACGAGTCCAGAGCCTGCGCCGAGTCCAAGGGCCGGTTCAGAGCCGTCTGGGCCTGGCATCCCTCCACCTCGACACCGCGGGCAGCCGCGGAAGCGCTCCGATCCCCGATCGCGATGTTGCCGAAGCCGACCAGATGCTTGAGCAGCTCTCAACCCTGTGCAGAGCCGCCCGCGAACCGTCCCATCATGTCTGACTTGCAAGAAGCGCGTCGGCCAGATCTGGGTCCGATAAGGCCTGGATGCGTGGCTTGAGAGCACGCGTTCGCCGTTTCGGTCCACAGCGCGCTGTTCATGATTGCCGGCACTGTCTCGGATACGCTACGGGTTAGCAACATGGGTCGTGGTGTCCTCCCACCGAACACCGATAAGGAGAGCTGAATGAAGGCGTTGATCCTGCAACACATCGAGTGTGAGCCCGCCGCCGTATATGAGGACGAGCTGATCGCTCGGGGCGCCTCTGTGACCATGGTTGAGGTCGACACAGAACGGACAGTTCCGGACTGGCACGACTTCGACCTGATCCTCTCGATGGGCGGTCCGATGAGCGTCTACGAGGCGCCAGACCTGCCCTGGATCGAAACCGAAACGGCTCTTATCAGGGCTGCCGTAGGTGCCCAGGTTCCGGTCTGGGGGGTCTGCCTGGGAGCTCAGATCCTGGCCAGCGCGCTCGGCGCTCGGGTCTACGCCGGCGGCCGACCCGAAGTTGGGATCATGGCGGTCGATCTAACTCCGTCCGCTCATCTTGACCCGGTCTTTTCCAGTTCGCCGACTCCACTGACCACCCTGCAATGGCACGGTGATACTTTCGACCTTCCCCAGGGCGCAGTGCTGTTGGCCTCTTCTCCCACCTACCCCAATCAGGCTTTCCGTTATGGCAGTGCCTACGGGTTGCAATTCCACCTTGAGGTCTCGCCGCACATGGCTCGCCGATGGGCGGAGGTTCCGGCCTATGAAGCGGCCCTCGACCGAACCCACGGTCCTGGATCGTTGCCAGGGCTGATCTCGGATCTGGAATTAGTCGGCCCGCAAATGAATGCGGTCGCGGGACGGCTCTTCGGGGCTTGGCTCGATCTGGCCGGCCTCCGGAACCGGGCATTTTCAGTGGCGATAGGAGAGCCCGCCCGCAGCTGATCGTCCATAGTAGGTTCTATATCCGCCCACATTGTCAACCCCATCCGGGGGAGGAGCGCTGACCACATGTACTACGGCACCGTCGCCCGATACAAACTTAAGGCTGGGCAGGAGGATGCTTTCCTGGCCAAGATGGCGAGCTTCGAGAGTTCTCCTCCGCCGGGATGGTTCTACACCACTCTCTTCCGGAGCACCGGCGACCCCAACGAGATCTGGATGAGCACTGTCTTCGAGAGCGAGGAGGCCTACAAAGCCAACGCCCAGAGTCCGGAGATGGACAAGATGTACCGGGCCCTGCTCGAGGACCTTGAGTCAGAGCCGGAGTGGCACGATGGCCATGTCATCCACGAGGCGATGCACTCGGCCTGATCCTTTGCGGCTGGGAATCCCGGCCTGTACCCCGGGAGGTTAGGGCCCCCTGGGATCGAGGTACAGGCTGGGATTCTTGGCGAACGACTCTTTGCACCCTGACGAGCAGAAGTAGTAGGTCTCGCCGCCATGCGCCAAAGACTGCTTGGCGGCTCTGGAATCAACCGTCATCCCGCACACCGGATCTCGGGTCTGCAGGGCCTGCTCATCGGGCGACACCGCCATCGCCCGGAGCATCTCAACACCACCGGTGCTGAAGAAGCGCCACGCCATCACCGCCATCAGGACCACCACGGCCAGATTCAGGAACGTGGTGTGGTTCCAGGTCGGGGCCGACTGCAGCACAGCTAGGAGATGGTGCTGGGGTGTGAGACCAAGCAGTTTGAAGGCCCCTCCGATGAGTAGGCCCGCGAGGGCCATCGCCAGGTAAGAACTGACCAGCAGGTAGATCGACATCCGGCGGCCGTAGTACTTGCGGTAGATGTTGATGATGGGCAAGATGACGAGGTCGGCAAAGATGAAACTGATCACACCGCCGAACGATATGCCCCCGTTCCACAGCACCGCGGCTAGCGGCACATTGCCGATCGAACAGACAAAGCTGAACATCGAGATCAGTGGGCCGATCAATGGTCCCCAGAGATCGCGGATTACTCCGGGCTGGTTGGTGAGGAAGAACGCCTGCCAGAAAGAGTTGGGGACCCAGGCAGCGAGCGCACCGGCGATCAGAAATCCGACCCCGAGGTCGAAGTAGAGGCTGTAGACGTCCATGTAGAAGTAGTGGGAGATGGCCGTGAATGCCCGACGCGAGAAGAGCCGGGAGAGGAACGGACCGTCCGTGATCGACATATCCATCTCACCGTGGCTTTCCATATTGGAACCGACCATGCCGCGGTCGGCGTGGCGCCTGGCCTCTTCCACCATCCTCGGCTTTAGGGTCAGCTTGAAAACGGTCCAGAGGATGACGGCCATAAGTAGCCCACCCGCGAATTCGGCGGCGACGAACTGCCACCCGAGCAGGACCAGCAGGATGAGGCCGAGCTCGACCACCAGGTTGGTTGAGGCGAACTCGAAAATGATTGCATTGGCGAAATCGGCCCCTTTACGGAAGAGGGAGCGGCCGACCGCGACCGCGGCGTAGGAACAGCTCGAGCTGGCCGCGCCCAAGCCGAGAGCCAGCCCAAGGCCCTTGAGGTTGGGCCTGCCAAGTGAATTGACCACAGCCCGCTTTGAGACAACGGTCTGGACCACCGCCGAGAGCAGGAATCCAAGCGCGAGTGGCCAGAGGACCTCCCAGAACATGAAGAAGGCGATCTCAAACGCGTGCCCGATGGCCCCGATCACCGCCACCTCATCAACTCCTGACCATCCGGGCCACCGCGTCGTTTAGCTCGCGGACCTTATCCGCCCCGTCACCAGTCTGGATGGCCTGCGCGACGCAGTGCCCGGTGTGATCGCTCAGCAGCTGAAGACCAACGCTCCCGAGGGCAGCTCGCACCGCGTTGATCTGAGTCAGCACGTCGATGCAGTAGCGATCCGCAGCAATCATGTTCTGGATTCCGCGAATCTGGCCCTCGATCCGGCGCAGGCGCGCCTGGATCTTCTCCGCATCCCTGGCGTAACCGTGCATCCTTGGATGATATACCCCCAGGGGGTATGCCGACAGAACCTCAGGCGCCTAGAGCCATGCCTTTACGCGGCCACGGTTGCACCGAGCAATTTACGAACAGCCGGCGCGACCTGCATCCCGAATAGCTCGATGCTCTTCAGAAGTGACCGCTGGGTCATACCCGGCATCCCGTGCTTGAGATCGAATCGGTTCGCTCCAAGAATGGTGAGGTTGCGCGCGACCTTTTCCGCCACCGTTTGGGGTGATCCGACGTAAAGGGCCCCGGTGGGTCCGATCTCGCGCTCATAGAACTCCGGGGTGGGGGTTGGAAAGCCGCGCGACGGGCCCAGGCGTGTGATGATTTCCCGGTAGGCGGGCCAGAACTCATCGCGGGCTTGCTCATCCGTCTCGGCGATATGGCCGGGTGAGTGAACTCCAATGGGCCCCGCCGCCTGTTCAAACTTTGCCTGAGCCTGCCGGAACAGCTCGGAGTACGGGGCGAAGCGCGAGGGCTGGCCACCGATGATTGCGAGCATCAGATTGAAGCCGTACCTGGCGGCTCGGATGACCGAGTTGGGACTGCCGCCAACTCCGATCCAGACCGGCATCGGAGCATCGAGGTGGGGGACGATGTCCTGGTCTTTGAGCGGTGCTCTCATGCGTCCGCTCCAAGTCACCGGACCGCCCCTCATGATTTCCGCGAACAACGCCGTCTTCTCCTCGAACAGCTCTTCGTAGTCAGCCAGGTCGTACCCGAAGAGCGGAAAAGACTCGACGCTGGACCCTCTTCCCAACACCACCTCGGCTCGTCCATTCGAGAGGGCGTTGAGCGTCGAGAAGCGCTGGAAGACCCGAACTGGATCGTCGGAGCTGAGCACGGTGACTGCTGATCCCACGTGAATGCGCGAGGTGCGCGCTGCGATCGCCGCAAGGGCAACGTCAGCGGCAGGCATGGGGAAGTCGTCGGTGTGGTGCTCCCCAATGCCATAGAAGTCCAGCCCAACCTGCTCGGCCAGAACGCCCTGCTCAACTACGTTCCGGATGGTCTGCGCGTGCGAGACCGGCTTACCATCCTCATGGTTCAGGTCTCCGAATGTGTCGAGCCCGAAAGTGAGAGGAAATGTCTTATTCACCTGATCCTCCTCGCCGTTCATGCCGCCGTGTGCAGCAGCAGCGACTCGAAGTTCGCTCGGCCAAGTGGCCTGCCGAACACCGGGCCGTCGGGGTCGAGCACTCGACCGGCGGACAGGGGGCCAAGTCGCAACGGGTCGAAACCGATGCTCTCAACGAAATCGCTGACCATCGCCACCGCGGCCTCGTCGTCACCGGCAACGCCCATCGCCCGCCGCTCGGAGTCGCCCGCCGCTCGCGACTCCTCGTCGATCTGGTGGTAGCCAAGGTGGTTCAGCGTCTTCACCACCCGGCTGCCGGGAAGGCGGCGCGCAACCTGTTCGCTGCTGGTGATGTCACTGCGGTCGTACTCGGCAAGGTGTCCATTGACCTCTGGCCAGTAATTCATCATATCGATCACCACTTTGCCGGCGAGGCCCTCAGGCTCGATCTGAACCAAGCGGTGA
>DASZFH010000284.1:0-2009 GCA_035939985.1 Candidatus Dormiibacterota bacterium | reverse complement strand
TGACCTTCTCGCTTGGCTCAAGGTCGTCGTAGACGATCATCTTGCGATCCCCGCCGATCAGGGTGCGCCGGACTTTGACCGGAGCCAACCAGTTGACGTGGAGGTGGGCGATCAGATCATTTTCAAAAAAGCAGGTCAGGTAAGCCATGTTGTAGGGTCTGCCTTCGACGTGGCGCGCCCCGGTGGCCGCGACCGCGACCGGCGTCTGGCCGAGGACGTAATCCATGATCGAGAGATCGTGAACCGCCAGGTCCCAGAGGACATCAACATCGCTCTGGAAGAGGCCAAGGTTGACTCGGACGGAGTCGTAATACAGGATCCGTCCCAGCTGATCGTCCTGGACAAGTTGCCGGATTTTCCGCACGGCACCGTGATACACGAAGGTGTGATCGACCATCAGGGTCAGGCCCAGGTCTGCGGCTCGATTGATAAGCAGTCGAGCCTGGGCGGCGGTCTGGGTCATGGGCTTGGTCAACAGGACATGCTTGCCGGCATCAAGACTGGCCATGGCCAGATCGAAATGGCTGGCGACGGGAGTCGCGATCACCACCGCCCCGACGGCCGGATCGTCCAGGATGTCGGCCACTTGGGTGGTGAGCCGGGCATTGGGCACTCGGGCTTTGGCGGTGCGCAACCGAACCGGATCCAGATCACTGACGGCGGCCACGAACGCACCAGGGGTCTCGGAAAAGTTCCGAACCAGGTTGGGGCCCCAGTAGCCGTATCCGATGACGCCGATTCCGATCCCCCCGTCGGCAGACTCCAGGGCCGGGCTGACGAAGTGGTCCAGGTCGGGATCGGTTGGCCCGATATCGCTGGTTCGGCCCTGACCATTGCCGCTCGTGTTATCCACTGTGGGCAGAGTATGCCCCAAAGCGCCGGCTGCCAATGGGTATCGCCCGGCGGGCCAATCGCGGTATCCCAATCAGTGGGCTTTGTGTCCCAGGGGAGCAACCGCCTACAGTGACCTCAAGGACAAGAAAGGCTCCTCCATGTGCAAAGGTGCGCAGGAGGGAGTCGTGGGCGTGGTCCGTAATCGTCGCTGGTGCGAAGATAGACCGGCATGTCGGACCATAACTTCGGACCAGACGTCAAGCTCGGTAACGGGGTGGTGATCCACCACCCTGAGCAGGTCAACCTCTACGGCTGCACCATTGGCGACGGCTGCAAGATCGCCAGTTTCGTGGAGATTCAGCGGGGCGTGGTTCTGGGACGAAACGTCAAGGTCGAGACGTTCGCGTTCATTCCCAGCGGAGTCACGATCGAGGACGGCGCCTTTATCGGCCCGCACGTCTGCTTCACCAATGACCTCAACCCGACCTCAGTTGGGGCCGACGGGGAGATGTTGGAGGGCGGCCAATGGGTGCTGACGCCGACGCTGGTGGAAAAAGGAGCGAGCATCGGAGCCAACGCCACCATTATCTGCGGGATCACGATCGGGGCCGGGGCGCTTGTCGGAGCCGGGGCGGTGGTGACCAAGGACGTTCCGCCCCGAGCCGTCGTGGTCGGCAACCCAGCTCAAATTATTCGAAATCGCTAGTTCGATGGTTCGCGCTCTCGCCCGCCGCGTGGGCCTGCGGCGCTCGACGATAGCCGCCCTCCGGCTCCGAACCGAGCGCGAATTCTGGTCCCGCTGGCCGTCAACCCCTGATCTCGGTCCGCGGATACTCTGCTACCACGCGGTTGGAACCCCCTCCTGGGGATACAACGACATTTCTCCGGAGAGGTTCCGCAGGCACCTTGAACTTGCGCTTGCCAACGGCCATCGTTTTGTCCCCGCATCGCAAATCGCCCAGGGCGAGGGAGGGGCCCAGGATCTAGCGATCACCTTCGACGATGGCCTCACCAGCGTGGCCCGGTACGCGGCTCCGATCATGGCCGACATGAAGGTTCCCTGGACAATGTTCGTGGTAACCGATTGGTGCTCAGGCCATCACGATTTTGGCTCGGGAGCCATTTTGGACTGGACCGGGGTGCAGGAAATCGTGGCGGCGGGGGCGAGTGTTGGC
>DASZFH010000283.1:0-6584 GCA_035939985.1 Candidatus Dormiibacterota bacterium | reverse complement strand
CATGGTGATCAGCGTGATCTCGTCCTAGGAGTCTGTGTGGAATCCGCAACGCGTCGGAGTACGATCGCAGTAGTGGCTCGCAGTTCCCGTTCCCGGACAGGGTCTGGCACTATCAAGACCTGATTGGCGCCAAACCGGCGGCGCCTTGGCCCGGTTGACCTGTTGCTCAAGCGCTCTTCTCGCGATGTGAACCTGACGGCCCGCAAAGAAGAGGCCACCCACCGCGATTAAAATCGCGAGCTGCCAGCCCCGATATGGCGGCGGAATTGACGATCAGTGAGTGCCAGGCGGCGGCTACGACGGCTCCTTGAGATGCAATCGAGATAGAGATGGCGCCGGTCGCTCCAATTGCAAGTCCGCCTCCGAACCGCCTCCAGCGGGTCAACTTGGCCCGGCTTGGCCCTGATTCACAGATTCGCGGCGATCGTGGATCGGTGGATTAGGGCTTAGGAAAGCAGGCTTTCCAACTGATTGAGGTGAGATTCAAGATGGGCCGCGAGGGCCAGCCGACAGACCTCCTCCGCGGTCCACGTCATCCCCTCCCCGAGTACGACCTTGCGGTTCAGGTCCGCGCTGGGGATGCCCCGGAGGAAGGCTGCCGTCTTTTCGGTCTCGGCCTGTGTCAGCGCCACCAGTTCTTCCACCGGCAGTTGGGACATCTGTGCGACGCGCTCGTCGCGACCCTGAATCAGGGCCAGTAGGTCGAGTTGAGTCGCCTCCCCGGATGCCACCCGGTGGGTCAATGCGCCGAAGGCCCGCGCGACCGACCCCATGTGGCCTAGGACTTCGATCGCCGACCAGCCCTGGGCTGCCGTGGTGGCCGTCCCGATCCTGGCCGCCAGCTCGCCAGTCCGTTGGGCCACGGCCTCGAGGCGACCGGCGAGTTGCTCGCGATCCTGGTCGAGGTAGCTGGCGAGGGCTTCGTCTAAGTCAGCTCTGGTGTATGTGGCCAACCGTCTGATAGTAAACGCATGGCCCCACCACTGGGGGTGGGGCCATGGACCAAGTTGGTGATCGGTTTGCCCTTTAAAAGGCCATCTTGATAACCGCGAAGGTCGCCCCGTGGGGGTCTGCCAGAACCGCAAACCTGCCCTGGGGGATGTCCGTCGCAGGAACTTGAACGGTGCCGCCTAGCTCCTCGGTCTTGGCAACCACCGCGTCCGTGTCAGCAACGGCGAAGTAGACCAGCCAATATGACGGCACCTCGGCCGGGATCTGGGCGCCCATCGGCATCATTCCGCCGATGGTCTTCCCGTCCAGCTTCCATTCGGTGTAGGGGTTCTCGTCACTGCCTTTCGAGTCCGCCTCCCAGGCGAAGACCTTGCTGTAAAAGGCGGCGGCAGCGGTGGTGTCGCGGGTCGAAAGCTCGTTCCAGGTGAGGGCTCCGGGTGCGTTGACGAGGTCGGCGCCCTTGTGGGCTCGGGGTTGCCAGAGGCAGATGACCGCGCCGGTCGGATCCGCGATCACGGCCATCCGGCCGACATCGAGCACGTCCATCCCGGGCATGATCACCTGGCCGCCCGATGAGGCGGCGATGCTGGTGGTCGCATCCGCGTCTTCGACGCTGACGTAGGTCATCCAGGCGGGTGGCTGCTCGGGCATCATCAGAGGCGACGCTCCCGCCACCTGGTCTTCGCCCAGCTTGAAAATGGTGTAGCCGCCGGCGGCGGGGTCTTCAGCCTTCTCGGCCGTCCAACCGAACAGGGCGCTGTAGAACTTGGCCGAGGCGTCTACGTCTGGGGTCCCGAGGTCGACCCAAGATGGCGTTCCGGGTTTGTAGTCAGGCATCGCGATCTGCTCCTTTGGTGGTGTGAACTGGAGTCGCTCCGCTTGGCGTCAATGGCCAGCGGACGTCGACTGGCTCATTCTGGCTGTTTGCGGGTTAAGGGTGCGTGAAGAGGAGGCGGTGATCCGCGGAGCGGCCCTCTGCTGCGGATCACCCTGGCGGCGCGTCCAAGGCCCAGGGCGAAGCTGGGCGGGGCAGTAAACTGGTGAGCCGTTCCCGCCCCCTCCGGTCCGGGGGCGCCCGGCCAGCAGCGCCTGTAGCTCACCGGATAGAGCGTGCGGCTCCGGACCGCAAGGCAGGGGGTTCGATTCCCTCCAGGCGCACCAAATTTTGTATTCGAAGATGACGAACTTCTGACGGCAGGCGCCATGTCGAGACCCTGTTGGGAGGTCGTGTGACAACTGCAGATCAACCGGAACTGGGAGGCGTTGTGGACTAGGCGGCCGAGGATGGCTTCGGCCAAAGTGGCTCGCCAAAGACCTCCCAGAGTTTGACCTGACTCTGACTGGTCAGGATGGTGGAGCGAAGCTGGCAGCGTTCTCGATGACGGGTCGAGAGGTTGGCGGCCTGCTTGCCTGCACCTTAGGCGCCTGAGGTTATACCGGCGCGATCACAATGCGGTAGTCGGAATTCGGGCTAGACCGTGCCTGTAAATGTCGTTTTAGTCGGCGTTCGTGGACCGAAACCACTATGATTGCCTGGTTGTCAGTTGCCCTCCCCCCGTTCCTGAAACGGATTGGCGCCCGGGTTTGCCATAAGGGTTTATGGTCCATGGAGGTTGCGGATCTCCCGATGGACATGAATTGCGTGAGGTGCGATAAATGGGCGCCTTCGGAGTTATGCATTGGAGGAGCGTGTGGTTGCTATTGAAATAAGTCGTCCTGCTGACATGGCACTGCCCCCTAAAGCTGAACAGGTATTGGGACTCCTGACTCCTGAACGCGGGCGGGTGTTCATCCAGGAGTTATTAGCTTCCATGCAGACTAGTCAGGCCCAGAACGACCTACGGCCGATGCTGAATGTGGTTGAAGCTTGGTACCGCACACAGGTGCTTCAATCGGATCCTGATTACCAAGTCAGTGTAAAGAGAGCGCGAAGACTGCAAAGGCCGGTTCATGGCCAGACGGTCGAAGAACTTCGGCAGCAATTGGCTTAACCGCCCGAATCTTTGCGCGGCCGCTCGTATGACCTCGATGACGTCTGGGCTAAGTTAAGGTCACCGCATGCGACGCCTGCCGCAATAGCTGATTTCTTTGCCCTCTTGGACCGCCTTGGATCGGCCTACGAAGATCAGTTCGGGTCGCTGGGAGCATTGCCCTTGAAGGATGGTGTCCTCAATACATACACCGCGTCATTCGGCGGCGGGGTCGTAATGTTCAAGGTCGCAGCGGATCAACCCGTGATCATAGTGTTGCAGATCACGTGGGCCGGCCAGTGGGGGCTGACCTGACCGTAGCCGAGAGGCGAAGAGCTGCCACCACGAACTCTTGGGTCGGTCGTCCGGCTCGGCAAATCAAGGTATGCCCAGCTTTCGGAGACGTGGACGGGGCGGCTCACTCCTAAAGCAACTGTAATGCGTTCAGGATCCGCGTACTGACGGGAAGCTTTCGGGACCAGTTCCAGCAGCCTTCCGGCCCAGATACCCGAGTTGGCTGACGACGTCAGCTCCCAGCCCCCGCCTCGCAGGGTCGGGGTCCTTCAGAAGCGCGGATGCAAGGCCAAAGACCTCAGACGTTCCGCGACCGTGCAATTGCTGGACGCGACGCCAGCGTGCGTCCGAGTGCTTGGCGCTGAGGGCCTCCGCGACCAGTGTCGTTGCGGATGCTTCCGAAGCCAACGATGCTCAAGCGCTCCGTGCGATGCGGGCTCGGACCGGAGGATCGACCATGAGCAGGTACTCGTGTCGATTGTGTCCGCTGACCAAGCCGTTGCCTTCGTGGGGACCAGGCATAGACGGGAGGTGAACATCGCGGCGTACTCCCGGGAGGAAGCCCAGCAGCGCCTGGACTCCGGCGATCCCTGGATTCTGAACGTCTGGCGGGAACCAAAGATCTTCCTGACTGGAAGCGAGGATCTGCTCCCGCAACCATCCGCAGGCATCTCAGGTCGTCAGCCGGTTGAGCCAGGAGCCGCTTTCAGTTAGCCTGCCGGGTCCGTTGTTCTCCAGGTTAGCGGCTCTGTACCGGCTGCAACTGGCCGGGTCCGTGCGGGCATCACCCTCATTCATGATAGTCTTAATACCATAATGAGTGAGCCGATTACCATAACGCTGAATCCAGAGGACATCCTGGTCTGGGTGGTGGTCGGGCTGGTCGCCGGCTTCTTGGCCAGCCGGGTGATGCTCGGTCACGGCCTTGGATTGATCGGAGACGTGCTGGCGGGGGTGGTCGGGGCTGTCGTCGGCAACCTGCTGGCGGCCTACTTTCACGTGGTCGTCGACGTTCAGGGACATCCGATGATCAGCCAGATCTTGATCGCTTTCCTAGGCGCCGTCATCATTCTGATGGTGGTCCGCCTGGCCGGCTTTGGTCGGCGGCGTCGGGCGATCACCTGAGTTCAGCCAGGAGAGCGATTAAGCGACGTTGGTGTTCTCAGCCTCCGACAGACACGGCCTCAACTGGAGAACCGGCGCCGCTCCCGACCCCCAACAGCGCACGATTGTCACGATCACGGTCTCGGAGGCGGGACGGACCGGTCCGAATGGGCGGTGGACGAGACAGGCTCCAGACCGGCCCCCGACCCTTCGTGTAAAAAAGCGGGCTAGGTGGACTTGGACAGGAGTGCCAGACTGAATGCATCGGTGACGATGCCAGTCTCGGCGTCATAGACCGCGGTATATGACGCCTGCCCAGGTGGCCGGACGGTCACCACCCACACCTGTCGGTTGAGATTCATCCCAAGGTCCTTTTCAACCCCGGGCATTCCATTGAGGTGATTCCGAGTCATCATCGCGCTGTACACGATCGAGGAGTCGGGTGCTGGGGGTATCGCACTACCTGATAGGCCCCCACCGCGGAAGATAGTGTCAACTTTCGCGTCACTCTCGACCCAAGTTCGATCCTTATAAGTGGGATGCGCACTCGGCGCCTGCATTGGCGGCGAGAGAGCTTGGGCTGCAGAATTTGCTGGCGGGTTGCAGATCTGCAAGCTTCGCATACACGCCTGAACACCCGGGTCATTGATGTTGGGGTTCCCGATCGCCGGAGGGCTGGGGCGAGCCGCAGACATCGATGGGCTAGTAGGGACATCCCTTGACATCACGATCGCACCTATACCGATGGCACAAGCGAGAAATGTGCCGATCATTAGACCGACCAACCCGGAGCCCCTAGAGTCCTTCGTGGCCACAAAAGCCTTCGCGTCCCTTATGGCACCCCTCACCATTTTCTAACCCGCCTACGGCCGATCTTAGCGTGGTAGGTCCGAACTTAGCTGGCTAAGCGACGTTGGTGTCCGCAGCCTCCGCCACGGCCTCAACCGCCTCAACCGAGGCCGCAGCTCCCGACCGCAACACCGCGACGGTCAGGACAATCGCCACGACGCTGAGCCCGGCGCTGATCGCGAACACCAGGTGGAACCCACCCGTCAAAGCGGCCGGGAGGCTCTCACCCGCCGCTACCAGCGCGGCCGTCCGGGATGTGGACAGCGTGGCCAGGATCGCCAGCCCGAGCGCACCCCCCACCTGCGCTGTGGTGTTAAGCAACCCCGAGGCCAGCCCGGAGTCACTGCCCGTCGCGCCGGACATGGCGAGGGTGACCAGTGCCGGGATCGAAACTCCCATCCCCGTCCCCAACAGCAGCATGGAGGGCATCAAATCCACCAGGTAGACCCCGTGGATCGGTGCGCGCACCGCCAGAGCCAGAGCTCCGGCAACCAGAACCAATCCCGCCAGGAGCACCCGACGTGCCCCGTATCTGGTGGTCAAGCGGGCGGACCAACCGAGCGAAAGGGCCCCCATGGACACCGCCACGGGCAGGAACGCCAGCCCGATCTGAAGCGGATTCATGCCCAAAACTCGCTGTAGGTAGAGCGAGCTGAGGAAAAAGAAGCCGAGCATGCTGGCCACCAGCACAAGCTGGATCAGATTCGCTCCCCAAACGTTGCGGGGTCGGAACACTCGGAGTGGAAGTAAGGGTCGGGCGGCGGTGGCCTGCCGAATTACGAACCCGATCATGAGAAGGATCGACACACCCCCGAGACCAATCGTCTGGATCGAGGCCCACCCGAATGTCGAGGTCTGCACGATCGTGTAGACGCAGAGCATGAGCGAGCTGGTCACCAGGAGGGCTCCCAACACATCGGCGCCCTCCTTCAACCCGACGCCCTTGTCGGAGTCCACCAGACGAGCCGAAAGTATGGTGGCTGCGATCCCGATCGGAAGGT
Source organism: Candidatus Dormiibacterota bacterium (assembly GCA_035939985.1). Classification (GTDB taxonomy): domain Bacteria; phylum Chloroflexota; class Dormibacteria; order Dormibacterales; family Dormibacteraceae; genus DASZFH01. The sequence goes on along the minus strand of DASZFH010000283.1, from coordinate 415 downwards.
TCAAAAAGAAGATCCAGTGCCAGCTCAGGGCCTGGGTGAGAACGCCCCCCGCGATGAGGCCGATCGACGCGCCGGCCGAGGCGACAAAGCCGTAAACGCCGAAGGCTCGCGCCTGTTCGGCCGGTTCAGGGAACATGGTCACGATCATGCCCAAGGCCACTGCCGAGCTGAGGGCGCCGCCAACCCCTTGGGCGAACCGCGCAGCGACCAGCAGCTCCGGGGTGGTTGAGAGTCCGCAAAGGGTGGATGCCAGAGTGAACACAGTCAGGCCCACGAGCAGGACTCGCTTTCGCCCCAGCAGGTCGCCCAGTCGGCCTGAAAGCAAGAGCAGTCCGCCGAATGCGATCAGATAAGCGTTGATAACCCAGGCCAGACCGCCCTGAGTAAAGTGCAGGTCCCGCTGGATCGAGGGCAG
>DASZFH010000282.1:0-4001 GCA_035939985.1 Candidatus Dormiibacterota bacterium | reverse complement strand
GCGAGACACCTTGCTGCTGTTGGAGCACCCCAACGTCTATACGTTCGGCCGTAAGGGCAGCGCCGACAACCTGCTCTGGGACGAGGCGGAATGCCGGCGGCGCGGGGTTGACATTGTGTGGTGTGACCGCGGCGGTGATGTCACCTATCACGGCCCAGGCCAGCTGGTCGGGTATCCGATTCTTGGTCTGCAGAACCACGGTGACGATGTGGTGGCCTACCTTCGCAAGTTGGAGGACTCGCTGATCGCATACCTCCAGACGATCGAGATACCGGGCACAACAGTGCCAGGCATGACGGGAGTGTGGTCCCAGGGAAGAGGGCTGGCACACCGAGCGGACCCAGCCAAGGTGGCGGCGATTGGGATCAAATTCAGTAGGTCGGTGGTCAGCCACGGATTCGCTCTCAATCTCTCCACCGACCTGGATTACTTCGCGGGTATCGTCCCCTGCGGCCTGGCCGGTAAGGAGGCCGCGAGCGTGGCCAGTCTGGGGGGCCCAGTTATTAATACGCAGAGCGCGGCGCTGTCCTACTCCCTGGCTTTCCGGGAGACCTTCACTGTCGACACCATCTGGCGGGACGCCGCTGATCTACCTTGGGGTGTCGCCCCGAGGCTCCCCATCGATACGGGCCACCAATTGAGGGTGATCTGACCGGGGGTTCGCTAATTCCCTCCTTATACTCGGCCAGAGAAGGTGTCCAGGAAATTGGCGGCGTTGATTCTGCCGCTCGTCACACGTCCCAAACGCGTAGTGCCTTGGTGGTTACATTCGCCCACCTGGCTCCGTCAGGGCAGTCATGCGGTGAGCCTGTTCCTGCTTCACCAGACGGGGGTCGGCCTAGCCCTCGTGATCTGCGCCGAGGAGATTGGAATACCTCTGCCTGTCCCCAGCGATGTCGCAATCATGTACGGCGGTTACCTAAGTTCACGGGGAGAGCTGAACTACTGGCAGGCATACGGCTGCGTCCTCACGGGCAGCATGGTGGGCAGCTCTGTGCTTCTTTACTTGACCCGCCGGTTTGGAAGAACGTTCATTCTTCGCTTCGGTCGCTATATCAGATTCGACCACGATCGTTTGGACCAGGCAGAACGGGCTTTTCAGCGTTGGGGTCTTTGGGCAATCATCGTGGGGCGGCTGATCCCCGGCATGCGGATCATCATGACCGCGCTTTCGGGCATCCTCAATGTCCCCTACCGGACCTTCGTGCCCGCGGTTTTCGTCTCATCGGTGATCTGGGCCGGCATCTTCCTGGAATTGGGGAGGAGACTTGGGAAGCGGACCTTCGAACTTTTCCACCTTCTTCCCGCTCATCTCCTACCCTGGGTGGTGCTTGTGATGGCAGTGGTCGCGCTTGGCCATTTGGGTTGGAGCCATCGGCCTGGCCAAGAGCCGCCTCCCAAGTCGGCGTAGGGCCGGGGCGGGGCCGCTCCAATACCGCACCTGGTACAATTCCGGGCTAGTTCCTTGTCACCTAACTGGCTGCGGGTAGCCAATTAGATTCGTAGCCCCCCCGGAGGTCCAGGCATGAGTAGCACCGTCGAATTGGTCTCGCTGTCCACCATCGTCCCACCCCTGAATCACGAGGTGAGCGGAGGATTCAATGCCATGGTGGACGGAGAAACAGTTCGCGTGAGGGCTGTCCTTGAACGCACCGTGGTGGTGGAGCACACCGCCAATGGAGACCGTAGCGTGGTTAGAAAGGACCTCTGCTTGGTTGAGCCTGACTCAGTTTGCTTTATCCCGGGTAATTCCACCGCCGGTGTCGGCCCCAGGCAGTGGCGCCGCCTCCCGGGCAAGCCCCAGTCCTAGACCGCTCTAGCCCTCGACCTCCGGCGGCCTGGCTGCTGGTCGATGGCTCAAGCCTGATCTTTCGGGCATTCTATGGCTCGCCCCCAACGAAGGGTCCCGACGGCAACCTGACCAACGCCATCAGGGCCTCGATCGACATGCTCGCGCGCTTCATCTCCGACCGCCACCCCGAGCGGGTCGTGGTCGCAACTGACGAGGACTGGCGACCCGCGTTCAGGGTCGAACTGATCCCGAGTTACAAAGCCCATCGCGTCGCTGAACCTATCCCGCCCCTGCTCGAACCGCAACTTCCGGTCGCCCTGGAAGTGATGGAGGCGGCGGGCATCCAGGTGGCGAGGGCTGACGGGTACGAGGCTGAGGATGTAATCGCGTCCATCGCCGCCAAGGTCTTGGGCCGGATCGAAATCCTAAGTGGCGATCGTGACCTCTACGCCCTGGTCGAGGACCCCAGGGTGTCGGTCCTCTACCCCGAGGGTAAGGGAATTGTCTCCGAGGTCGACGAGGCCGAGATCACCCGCCGGTACGCGATCCCGGGACGCGCCTACGCCGACTACGCGGTTCTCCGTGGAGATCCTTCCGATGGGCTCCCCGGATTGCCAGGCATTGGAGATAAGAGGGCGGCCGCCATGATCCAGCGCTTCGGTTCGATCGAGGCCCTGATCAAAACTGGGGCGATGAACGCGGAGCAGGTTGACTACCTGACCAGGGCAACCGCGGTCGTCCAGCCTCGGCGGGACCTCTCGATCTCAGTCTCAGACCTGCCGCTGGTTCTAGCTGCTCCGAAGGATTGGGCAAGGCTTGAGACCCTGACCGAACGCTACGGCCTCGCCAGTTCGGTCGAACGGCTGATGAAGGCCATCGCGCGCAGCTAGATCACCAGGTGCGGGTCACCTTGGTCAACTGACGCGGATGATCGGGATCAAATCCGAGCGAACGGGCTCGGTGATAGGCAAGGAGCTGTCCCGCCACGGCGAACGGAATTGGGGTGAGAGGCTCAGGCAACCCGGTCTGGATCCTCAATACCGACTCCACCCCAGGCCACTCCCCCTCCCCATCGGTCATCCGCATCACTCGGGCACCGCGATCTCCAAGTGTTCTGGCCAGATTCCGGAGGTCCCCCTGGGCCGGGCCGTTGGCATCGACGAGAAGGGACGCAAGCCCAGGCTCGACCACCGAAACCGGGCCATGGAGGAAGTCCGCGACAGAGTTCGCCTGAGTCCAGAGGTAGGAGGTCTCTGTCAACTTGAGGGCGATCTCCTGAGCAGTGGCGAAGTGGTAGCCACGACCAAGAATCAACATCCGGTTCTCGGCCAGCAGCGGTGCCCAATCGGCAATCCGCGGCTCTAACTCCAGCGTCATGGCCAAGGCTTCTGGAACCTCGTGCAGAGCCTGAGTGAAGGCCGGATCCGGATCGAGTCCACTCGAAAGCAAAGCCAGGACCAGCAGGGTGGCGGTGTAGGTTTTGGACGCGGGCACGCTCAATTCGGGGCCGGCACCCATGGGCAGCACGTGCTCGGCTGCAGCGCTGAGGTCCGACGCCGGCTGATTGGTGAGCGCGATTGTCAGGGCGCCCTGGCGGCGGGCCTCCTTGATAACCGCCACCACATCGGGTGATGACCCCGATTGGGAAATCCCCATCACCCCGAAGCCCTCCAGAACAGGGGGGCTTTGGTAATGGGTGTACACCGAGGGTGAGGCCAGCGAGACAGCGAGTTTGTTACGGACCTCGAACAGAAAGCGCCCGTAAGTGGCGCCGTGATCGGAGCTGCCCCGCGCGGCCAGAATCAAGCCCTTCACCCCCGCGGCTCGGATCGCGTCGGCCACAAACTGGACCCGCTCTAAAGCTGAATCTAAGATCCGGCGCGCGACCTCTGGCTGCTGACGGATCTCGGTCAGGAATTGACTCATCGCTGGTAGACGACCCTGCCTTCCACCAAGGTGATTCGGGGCCTGAGATCACCACCCAGAACCACCAGGTCGGCAACGCTACCCGGCTTGATCGTTCCCATCCTGGCCAGGCCAAGGGCTCGAGCGGGAACCGTGGAAGCCATGGCAAGGGCCTGCGGTAGGGAGTCTCTTACCAACCCGCTTGTGGCTCTGACCAGAAAGTCCATCGTGGCGAGGCTTCCGGCCAGCTCGCCCTGTAATCCACGCACCGCCCGGCCGTCGCTGACCAGTGCCCTAGCGCCAA
>DASZFH010000281.1:0-3312 GCA_035939985.1 Candidatus Dormiibacterota bacterium | reverse complement strand
ACGACCTCCCAGAAGTTGGTCAAGATGTCCAACATTGACCCCAACACCCGGGTCAAAGACCTCAGTGACGAGGAAGTTGCACGAATCCGCCAGGTAGTGGATCGCCTTTCTTCGAACAAGGAAATCTTGATCGAGGGTGATCTCCGGCGCGAAGTGGCAATGAACATCAAGCGTCTGGTCGAAATCGGGACATACCGTGGCTTGCGCCACCGCCGGGGACTTCCGGTGCGGGGCCAGCGAACGCGGACCAATGGACGCAGCCGCCGAGGTCCCAAGCGGACTGTTGGTGTGCGCAGGAAGAAGGGCAAGTAAGAGTTGGCCAAGAAGAAGAAGGCAGTCCGTACCCGCCGTCGCGAACGCAAGAACATCGCGGTCGGCCAGGCTCATATCCAGAGCACGATCAACAACACGATCATTTCCATCACTGATCCGCAGGGAAACGTCATCTCATGGGGTTCGGCCGGGGCTCAGGGGTTCAAGGGGAGTCGGAAGTCGACCCCTTTCGCCGCCCAGGTGACGGCCGAGAGCACAGCCAAGAGAGCGATGGATCATGGCATGCGTTCGCTGGAGGTCTTCGTACGCGGACCGGGTGCCGGTCGCGAGGCCGCCATCCGCTCGCTTCAGGCCGCCGGTCTAGAGGTGACCGCGATCACGGATGTGACCCCGATTCCGCACAACGGGTGCCGTCCTCCCAAGAGGAGAAGAGTCTGATGGCCAATTATCACGATTCGGTTTGCCGTTTCTGCCGTCGAGAAGGCGCCAAGCTGTATTTGAAGGGCGACCGCTGCTCGTCCCCCAAGTGTGCCTTCGAGCGCCGAGCTTTCGCTCCTGGAGTCCATGGTCAGGCACGGCGTCGCAAGACGTCCGATTATGGGGTGCAGTTGCGTGCCAAGCAGAAGGCGAGGCGGCTCTACGGATTGCTGGAAAAGCAATTTCGTGGCTACTTCGAGAAAGCTGAGCGAGAGCCGGGTGTGACCGGTCTGAACCTGCTTCGTCATCTCGAGTTGCGGCTCGACAATGTCGTCTACCGCTTGGGAATGGGAGCTTCTCGCAAGCAGGCGCGGCAGTTGGTTACCCACCGCCATTTCGAGGTCAACGGGCGATTGACCAACGTTCCGTCCTTTCAAGTTAAGCCGGGCGACGTGGTTAAGGTCCGCAAGTCGACCAGCCCTGCCGCAACCAGTGCCGAGGACGCCAAGATCAGGGCTGTCCCCGCCTGGCTCGCATTCAACCCGAGCGAGGTTTCGGGCAAGGTGCTGGCCCTACCGTCTCGCGAGGAGATGGAGATGGGCGTTGAAGAGCATCTGATCGTGGAGTTCTATTCCCGGTGATGGCCCTTAGTGCCCTTGCTGGATGCAGGAGGTTTGTTCCCAGTGGCAATTGACAGCCAGATCGCGATTATTCCCCAGGTTAGGCGACTTGAAGGGGACGACTTTTACGGCAAGTTCGAGATCGAACCTCTGGAGCCGGGCTTTGCCACAACTCTAGGCAATACCCTGCGTCGGGTTCTACTCTCCTCCTTGTGGGGTGCGGCCGTGACCACGATTCAGATCGATGGTGTGGCCCACGAATTTACGTCGATTCCTCACGTCAAAGAAGACGTGACCGAGTTGATTCTGAATCTCAAGCAGCTGTGCCTGCGCAGCTTCACCGAGGACCCCGTGGTCCTGGCCCTCGACGTCAAGGGCCCCTTGGAGGTTCACGCGTCGGACATCCAGACCACCTCCGATGTCGAGGTCGTCAACGGCGACCTTTACATCTGCACGATCGCAGCCAAGGGTTCGCTCCACATTGAGCTGAACGTTGAGAGGGGCCGGGGATACGCGTCCGCGGAAAAGAATAAGCACGAAGGACAGCCGATCGGGGTGATCCCGATTGATGCCATGTTCTCGCCAGTTCGCCGAGTTAATTTCACTCCCGAGAAGACCCGGGTCGGTCAGGCCACGGACTTCGACCGGCTCGTGTTGGAAGTCTGGACCGACGGCACGGTCGGACCCGAGGAGGCGGTAAGTCAGGCTGCTGCGCTTTTCACCCAGCACCTGCAGCTGTTTGTTCGCTTCGGCGACAGCATCCAGGCCCCCCAGGCTGGTCGACCCGCAGTTGGACCCAGCCGTTTGGCCGAAGTGCCAGTCGAGGAACTGGATCTCTCAGTTCGTGCTTTCAACTGCTTGAAGGCCAACGACATCACCACGGTAGGTCAGCTCCTGACCAAGAAGGAAACCGAGCTGCTCAGCCTGCGCAACTTTGGTCGCAAGTCACTGGACGAGATCAAGGAGAAGCTGGTTGAGAAGGGCTATGTCCCCGCCGCTGAGTTGGACACGGTCCTCACCTAGGCTGGGCTGAGAATAAGCGATGCGACATCAAAAGAGTGGGCGGAAGCTAAATCGACCGGCCAATCAGCGCAAGGCGTTGATGCGTAACCTATGCACCTCGTTGCTTGAGTTCGGTCGGATAACCACCACGGAGGCCAAAGCCAAGGAGCTGCGACGCTGGGTCGATCGTCTGATCACCCACGCCAAGACCGACGATGTCGCGGCGCGGCGACTGGTGGCAGAGGATGTGACCAAACCCGAGGTCGTCAGCCGTTTGTTCAGTTATGTGATTCCTAAAGTTGGTGAACGGCCCGGCGGATATACGCGGATTATTCACAAGGGTCCCCGGCTGGGTGATGCGGCTCCGATGGTGATCATCGAGCTCGTCGACTAGGAACCTCGAGAAGAAGGCGAGCAACGGCTCGCTAGCGGTTTGTTTAACAAGTGAATATCAAGGTCGTCCTCGAGTACGACGGTTCGGAGTTCTCAGGTTGGCAGAGCCAGCGTGATCGTCGGACCGTCGAGGCTGAACTGCAAAGAGCCCTGCTGTTGGTGACTGGAACATCCCCGGTGATCACCGCGGCGGGCCGAACCGATGCGGGAGCCCATGCGCGGGGTCAAGTTGTCAATTTTCGGCTGGAGCGGATCCAGGAGCCGCGGCGTTTGCTGGCGGCGCTCAATGCGGTGCTCCCGCAGGACATCGCGGCGGTTTCCGCGGAAGCAGTGGGTGACGACTTTCACGCTCGCTATTCGGCCCGGTTGCGACGCTACCGGTACAGGTTCCTGGATCGGTGGCCGAGGCCGGCGATCGATCGGGGTTATTGCTGGCATGTTCGTAGGCGCCTGGATGTCGCCGCCATGGATGCCGCGGCTGCAGCTCTGACCGGTGAACACGATTGGACCAGTTTTTGCGTCTCGGCCGAGCCTCCATCGGGCCGAGTGAGGGTGATGGAGGCTGCTCGCGTGAGCCGGGCCGGGGATTTCGTTGAGCTGGAGTTGG
>DASZFH010000280.1:0-3742 GCA_035939985.1 Candidatus Dormiibacterota bacterium | reverse complement strand
TTGATCGTCGTGTACTGGAGGGGCATGTCCCATCCCCCAAAGGGAACCAGGCGAGCGCCCAGGGCGAGGTGTGACGAATGAAGGGCGGTCTGCCTCAGCCTGTCAGTTGGGATTGACAACGTCGCCGTCACCGCTCACAAGATCAAGAGGGTCCAGGTACTGCATCAAATCCTGATCGTGCTGACGTCGAGCCTCTTCCACCAGATCCCTGATGTTTTCAGCCCGAGCCACCGGCCATTTCAGTTTGCTCGCGATCTCATCCAGACTCGGCCGCCGCTTGAGATCAGACGCCAGCGATAACTCGGTCCGCTCATAGGCCTCCGCATCATCCATCAGCTGCTGCTCGTCCGCCCGGGCGGTGGCCTCATCCGCCAGTGCCGCGTCCATGTAGCGGGCAATCAGCACCTCGGCCCGCGCTTCAAAATCGCCCAGCGGTGAACGCGCGTAATCATGGATGGCCAAGGTCAACCCTTCCGATCCATCCTGGAACAGGTCGCTCAGCTCCAGCCCCTGACCTGCCCTGGACCGGGCCAATTTCAGAACCGTGGCCAGCTGGGAGTCAAACAGGCGCTTGACAGCGGTTGGGTCTTTGGCCAGGCGACCTACCAGCCCCCGGGCCTCACCTGGGGCCAATGGCGGAATCCGCTCAATACTCTCCGCCAGTCGATCGAAGCTGGCCGCAGCATCGATTCCCTCCTCGTCGTTGGGTGGCTGATCCCTGCCTGCGCTCACCTAGGAATTCTATTAGCTGGCCGGATGAAGATCGAGACCGGCTCAGCGGCAGGCGCGGGAGCCGTCTCACACCAGTCTCGAATTTGACTCAATTGGAGCACCGTACGACCGGTTAGCCGACCGATTGGCGGCAGAGAAGCTATAACAAGCTGGCTGGTGGTTCATTCACTTCCCCGTCTAGCCGATTGGGCATCCCTGGAACTGGAGCTCGCCCCTCTGCCCCTTGTCATCTTGGCCAATCTTGGGCTGACCCGCGCCTGGGCTCGAACCATGACCACATTTGCCCTTGTCCTCTCCGCCCTGTGGTTGGGGATCATTGGCGTCTCTGCGATCGCCACCGCCGGCTCCGCCGTCAGTGCTGGACGATCGGGGTTGGTCATGCTCTACACAGCTATGGCAATGGGAGCGGTACTTGTCCCTTTCTTGCGCCGGAGCTTGACTTCAATTTTGCCCTTCGATCCGGATAATCCAGTCCACCTGACCGCACTCAGCCTCAGCCTGGCCCTGATCGGGGTGGTGATCGCCGGCCAGATCGCGGTCAACACGCTGGCACCAAGCAACCAGGCTCCGCCTCTGGAACGGGTCGACCTTTTCCTACAGTCGCTGCCCTTCTTGCTGATTGCCTTGATCGGGGTGGGCATCTTCCTGCGCCGCAGCCCGCGGGCCGCACTGGAACGTTTGGGATTCGTCCGACCCGCACCCTGGCAGGTCCTACTGGGTCTGGCCAGCGCCGGGCTATTGGTGGCCGTCAATTTCGGTTTCGGCGCACTTGCCAGCTACCTCACCCCGACCCTCAATCACCAGGTTGATATCGCTTCCACGAAGGTGTTTTCCCATGTATCCGATCCAACCAGCTTTATCCTGCAGGCTCTCCTGGCTGGAATTTGCGAAGAGGCATTCTTCCGCGGAGCCTTACAACCCCGCCTGGGATTGGTGGTCGCGTCGGTGACGTTCGCCATCCTCCACACTGAGTACGGGCTCTCGATCGACATCGTGGCGGTGTTCGTTCTGGCTCTCGGTCTGGGCGTGATTCGGCGCTATGCCAACACCACCACCAGTGCGATAACCCACGTCACCCATAACCTGGTGGTATCGATCGTCGCCTCAATCAACGTCGTGGCGGCCCTTTTCTACTCCGCGATCGGGGTCGAGACGGCTATGGTTCTGGTGCTGGTTGGATTTTGGGTTTGGACTCGGCGGCGTGGTGCAGAGGCGCCAACGCAGGAGCCAGTTTAGGGGTTATCTTTTTGGGCGCATCACCGGACCTGGCTGTCGAATCCGAAGTCGCACCCCCGCGCCCCTGTCGCGTGATCGCGATCGTCAATCAAAAAGGCGGGGTCGGCAAGACCACCACCACAATCAACCTGGGGTCCGCCCTGGCCGAGAAGGGCAGCCATGTCCTCTTGGTCGATCTCGACCCTCAATCGAATTCGACTCGTGGATTGGGTTTCGACCCCCGCCGATCCCGGCAAACGGTTTATCAACTCCTGACCGGGGAGGCCACCATCGACGACGTTGCCATCCCCACCACAGTTGGCGGGTTGCACCTGATTCCGTCGCAACTCGACCTGGCCGGTGCCGAAATCGAGTTAGCAGGTTTACCAGATCGAGAAACCAGACTGCGAACTGCCCTCCGTGAGCTGGGCGGAGGGTTCGGTCACGTCCTAATCGACTGCCCTCCGTCCCTCGGGCTTTTGACTCTGAACGCTCTGGTTGCCGCCAGCGAGATGCTGATTCCAATGCAATGCGAGTATTTTTCGCTCGAAGGATTGGGTCACTTGCTCTACACCCAACAACTGGTACGAATGAATCTCAACCCTAACTTGGATGTCACTGGGATCGTGATGACCCAGTTTGACGCGCGCACCACCTTGTCCTGGGATGTCCTCGCTGAGGTACGTCGAGCCTATCCCGATCAAGTCTTCAAAACCCTGATCCCACGCAACGTTCGGGTGAGCGAGGCTCCCAGTCACGGGCTCTCGGTTCTGCAATACGACTCAGCCTGCCGAGGCTCTCAGGCTTACCGCCAGTTGGCCGAGGAGGTGCTGGCTCGATGACCCCTGCCCGACCGCGCTTGGGCCGCGGATTGGAGTCGCTGATTCCTTTACCCACCGAAAACGACAGCGGCGGGATCCGGATGGTGCCTGTGGACGAAATCAAGCCCTCCAGCGAGCAGGCTCGACGGCAATTCGACGAGGACCCCCTTCGTGAGTTGGCCGAGTCCATTCGCGCTCACGGCCTTCTGCAACCCGTGCTCGTACGAAGGGTGCCCAATGGATATGAATTGGTCGCCGGCGAGCGCCGCTGGCGTGCCTCGCGGATGGCTGGGCTGGATCGAATTCCAGCGGTGGTCCGTGAAGGCACCGACGACTCACATGCTCTTCTCCTTGGACTGATCGAGAACCTGCAGCGGGAAGACCTGGACCCAATCGAAGAGGCCAGAGGGGTGCAGCGGCTGATCGAACACTTCCAGCTCACCCATGAAGAGGCGGCCGCCCGATTGGGAAAGCATCGAGTCGCAATTTCTCAGGCGTTGCGACTTCTCAATGGTTGCCCAGCGGTGCAATCCGCAATTGCGAGCGGAGCGATCAGCTCCGGGCACGGTCGCGCGCTGGTCGGCTTGAATTCGACTGAGGCTCAGGAATTGGGCCTAAAGGTGATCATCGCGCGGCGCCTGTCAGTCCGTCAGACCGAGGCCTGGGTGAAGAGCTACCAGGCTCCCAAGCCTCGGCGCGAGTCCAAGAAGCCGGCGGCCGACCCCGATCTGGACGCGCTGGCTGAGGAACTGAGCGAGCGGCTGGGATTGCCAGTGGAATTATCCGGCAGTGGCAGCAAGGGCCGGATCACGATCGCCTTCGATAGCCCTTCCGACCTCGAGATCATCCTCAACCGACTCTCCTAGATCCCCGGCGTCAGCCGGATTGTTCCACGTTTTACATCGCCCCTGGGAACGAGGAAACACGGAGACACGAAGAGACGGGAGACCACAGAGGCGGAATTGGTTTTTTGG
>DASZFH010000279.1:0-3603 GCA_035939985.1 Candidatus Dormiibacterota bacterium | reverse complement strand
TGGTCGGGCCGGCCGCCGAGGCCTACTCTCGCGATGCAACCTTCCTGAGGGGGCCAACCCCCGCGGTTCTCATCGCTCGCCGCACTGAAGAGATCAGTCGGGCGCTAACACTGTGCTCCGAGATCGGCCTGAATGTGATCCCCCGCGGGGCCGGAACGAGCCTGAGCGGGGGGCCTGTCCCGCTTAGTGAATGCCTGGTAGTGAGCTTGGAACAGATGTCCCGGATCGAAATCGACCCCCACGATGCCTGTGCACGGGTCGAAGCCGGGGCGATCACCGGTTCCGTCCAGGAGGCCGCTGCCAGACACGGGCTCATGTACCCCCCGGATCCAGCCTCGCTGTACATGTCTACCATCGGAGGCAATATCGCCTGTAACGCTGGGGGGATCAGCTGCCTTAAGTACGGGGTCACGGCAGATTACATACTCGGTCTGACCGTCGTTCGGGCCGATGGATCCATCCTCAAGCTGGGGGGAGCGACCCGCAAGAGAGCTTCGGGATACCGGCTGACCCACTTGTTCATCGGGTCCGAGGGAACGCTTGGCATCGTGACCGAGGCGACCCTGAAGCTGATCCCATTGCCCCCGCATCGGGCCACCGCTTTTATTACCTTTCCCAGCGTCGAAAGCGCGGCCGACGCAGTGGCGAACCTGATGGCGGCGGGCCACCTACCCTGCGCACTTGAGCTGATGGATGAGGGTGCTTTGCGGCTGGTCCGCCATCTACTCCCAGCGGTCCTGCAGCCGGGGGTGGGAGCAGCCTTGCTGGTCGAGCAGGACGGCCCCCTGGCGGAAGTGGCCGAAGAGGAGTTATTCGGCATTATCCAGGTCTTAGGTGGACTAGAGAATCGGATCGCGCAGTCGCGGGCGGAAAGAGATCGGCTCTGGGAGGCACGCCGGAGCTTTGGCAAGGTCGTCATGGAAGGGCGGCGGAACTATTTTTCGGAGGATATCGCGGTTCCCCTGTCGCGGATTCCGGAGATGGTTCGCCGACTGCGTCAGTTGAGCGATTCCACCGGGGTGGAGATTGCTCTGGTGGGTCACGCCGGGGATGGCAACTTACACCCCAACATCCTCTTTGGCGACGACCAGCGCAATCGCGCGGGCCAGGTCGCGGCCCAGATCCTTCGAGACGCGGTGGAATTGGGGGGAACCATAAGCGCCGAACACGGCCTTGGGGCTCTCAAACGCGATTTCGCATCGACCGAACACCCCGGGGCAGCCCTTGAGCTCATGAAGGGCATCAAGGACCTCCTCGACCCCAACGGTATTCTCAATCCGGGCAAGATCTTCCCGACCGGTCCCGCTGACGACGAATTCCTGAGCCGCCAGCCGGGCTGGGGCCAAGGCCACCACGAGCTTGGGCTATAGCCACCTTTACATCTAACCGACCCGCTGTGATACGTTCGAGTAGACGCCGATCAGAGGGAAGAGGCGGGAAAGTCGTTTGGGGACGGAAGGACTGAATTCGACCTCAACCATTTTTGGAGCCGCGAGCATGGAAGTCAGAAGTGTCACTGGTCCCGATTTCGTCGTAGGCGCGACCACTGCCCAAATACGCCAGGCCTACCTTGCTGAAGGGCTGTTCGCCGTTGACGAGATCCGATCAGTGTATGCCCACGAGGACAGGATGGTCATGGGCGGAGCTCTCCCCGGGAACCTCCCCCTCAGGCTGGAACCGGCAGGACCGATCAAGGCCGACCACTTCCTGGAGGCTCGAGAACTGGGCATTCTGAAGGTCGGAGGCGGTCCTGGCAGCATCATCGTTGAGGGAGTAACCCACCAATTGGAGGACTACGACTCTCTCTATGTCGGGATGGGCAATCGCTCAGTCCAGTTCACCAGTTCCGATCCAGGCGCCCCGGCGCGCTTCTACTGGGTTTCCACCACTGCCCACCGATCTTGCCCTACCCGACTGATAAAACGTTCCGACGTGAGTCCTGTAGAACTCGGGGCCGATGGCGACGCCAATCGTCGCGTCCTCTATAAAGCCATCGAGGGCGATGTCGATACCTGCCAACTGGTCATGGGCTTCACGATCATGGAACCCGGCCATGTCTGGAACACGATGCCCCCTCACCTGCATGATCGCCGGTCCGAGATCTACTTCTACTTCGGGCTGCCGGAGGCTGCGAGGGTGATCCACCTGATGGGTCAGCCAGATCAGACCCGCCACCTCCTGGTCGGCAATGAACAGGCCGTGATCTCACCCCGCTGGTCAATCCATGCCGGAGTCGGAACCACCAGCTATTCCTTCTGTTGGGCCATGGCGGGTGAGAACCGAACCTATGCAGACATCGACAAAGTCGGGATTGAGGAATTGCGTTAGCAGCCCCTTCCCCAATCTCCCTCCAATCCGCCTTCATTAAGCTCCGCGGGTGCATGTCCCTGTGGGCAGGCCCGCCGGGGCGGGTACTGAAGGAGCGGTTTGAGCCTGCCACTTCCCGACTGGGAAGGCCCACAACCCCTTGAACTCGCGGCACTCGCCCATCCCACCAACCTAACCGCCTATCACATCGGCCGCCACCCCCGCCTCTTTGCCGTCACGGTGGTTGCGTATCTGATCATCATCTCCGGGCTGATGATCCTGCACGGCGATTCGATCGAACCCGAATGGCTGGCTTTGGCATTGATGCTGGCCGCCGTCGCATTGGGAGCGGGCAAACGTTTTCTCAAAGACTGGACGCCATTCGTGGTGCTGGTCCTCGCCTACGAAGCCATGCGCGGGCTTGCCGCCCACAGCAACTTCCAGCCTCACGACGTGGGCGGGCTGGAACTATGGCTTTGGGGGGGCCACTTGCCCACAGTGACTCTTCAGCGACTTTTTTACAACCCCAACACTGTCGGAATCCAAGACAAAATCGCGACCACGGTCTACTTCGCACACTTCTTACTGCCGGTCGGATTTGGCTTCATGCTCTGGCTCAGTTCTCGGGAGGCGTATTTCCGGTTTACCTCTTCCCTGCTGATGCTGGCCTTTCTGGCCTTCCTGACCTACCTCCTGTGGCCGAGTTCACCGCCCTGGTTCGCCCACCCCGCCGAGGTCCATAAGATCATGACTGAGGCCATGTCGAAGGGCGGTCTGGCTCGCGCGGCCTCCCCGATCTATTCCCTGTTCAATCCCAACCGATTTGCGGCCTTCCCTTCACTGCACTCGGCCTTTCCCTCGCTGGTGGCCATCCATGCCTGGCGCCGCCGGCGCTGGCTGGGCGTCACCTTGGCGGCGTGGACCCTGGTGGTTTGGGTTTGTGTCGTCTATCTGGGTGAGCACTACACGGTCGACGCTCTTGCTGGCCTTGCCTATGCGATCTCCGCCACCATCGTCGTTGATCAAGTCGTTGCTCATAGGACCAAGCAGCCCGGCCTCGCCCTTGCCTCGCCTCGAATCTCCTGACTCTTTTGTGACCGGGCCCCGGGGCAGGACCACTCGGGCCCTTACTCCTGGATGATTGTCGAGGAGGGTTATCGATCCGTGGTGAGCCTCCACGATCCAGCGGGCGATGGCCAGACCTAACCCGGCCCCACCTCCCGATTGGCTGGATGCCGAACGCTGAAATCGGCGGAAGACTTTCTCCCTCTGATCGGCTGGAATACCCGGGCCGTG
>DASZFH010000278.1:0-6694 GCA_035939985.1 Candidatus Dormiibacterota bacterium | reverse complement strand
CCCGTACGTCTCTGTATCGCATATTCGGTAGCGCCCCCGGCTCGTATGGCGCTGGGATCCTGCCCTTGATCGATGAAGGCAACTGGCAGGACGTGGCGGACCTGGCTCGCGCCTATGAAGCTTGGGGTGCCTTCGCTTACGGCAAAGCGGAATACGGGGTGGACGCGATCCCCGAGTTCCGCAGCCGATTCGCCTCGATCGCGGTTGCGGTCAAGAATCAGGACAATCGTGAGCACGACATCCTGGATTCCGACGACTACCTCCAATACCACGGAGGCATGATCGCTTCGGTGCGTGCGCTAACGGGGCAGGCGCCCAGGCAGTATCACGGTGATAGCGCGGATCCCAGCCATGTCAAGGTCCGAGATCTCAAAGAGGAAGTGCGCCGGGTCTTCCGAACCCGTGCTGTCAATCCCAAGTGGATCGAAGGCATGATGCGGCATGGGTACAAGGGCGGCTTCGAGATGGCGGCCACAACCGATTACCTATTTGGCTATGACGCCACCAGCGAGGTCGCCGAGGATTGGATGTACGAAGGGCTGGCGCGGGCCTATGCCCTCGATCCGGTGGTTCAGCAGTTCCTGAGGGAGAAGAACCCCTGGGCCCTCCTCGGCATCCTAAAACGTCTCTTCGAGGCAGCGGATCGGAAGATGTGGGAGTCACCGCCGGAGGACCTGATGGCCAATCTCCGCCAACTCTATTGGGAGATGGACGCGTACCTTGAAGAGTGGAGGGATCTGCGTATGGAGGCGAGAGCGAAATGAAGACCGCGGTATTGCTGATCGGTCATGGGAGTCCCGATCGGGAGGCTCAGGAGGAGCTTCTTGAACTGCGTGATTTGGTCGCCCAAGAGCTCGGCCGGCCGGTCCTGCTTGGCGTTCTCGAATTCCCCACAGACGCCCTCCCTCGGCTCCAGGAGGTCCTGGAATCGCCCCAGGCCAGGGGTTCTCTGATCGTGGCCCAACCGCTCCTCTTGTTCGATGGAGTCCATGGCCGCTATGACATCCCACAACTTGCGGCCGCCGCTGGCTTGCTGGGCCTGGAAGTGCGCCTTGGAACCCCTTTCGGCCAGGACAGGCGCCTGGTCGAACTCTATTGCCGGCGGATCAGCCAGTTGGGGGTGGGGCGTTCGGATCGACTCCTCTTCGCGGGGCGGGGTAGTTCCGAGGCGCGGGCCCTTGCTCAGGCCGATAACGTGGCCTCGGCCATCGCCCGCCAAGCTGGATTGGGATGGGACGTCTGCTTCACCGGGATCAGCGACCCAGATCTGGCGGAGGGGGCACGGACGGCCCTGTCCGCTAAGCCCGATCGTCTGGCCGTAATTCCCTATCTGCTCCACACCGGGATCCTGGTGAGGCGAGTGAGAGAATTGATCATGCCCATCGCCCGCCGGGCGGGTACTCCCCTCGCGGTTCTGCCGCACCTCGGCAACGAACCCGAGGTGATCGAGGTGATTGTCGATCGGATCAAGGCCATGCTTCCCAACGACTCCGTCAAGGCGGTCGATCTCCTGCTGGGCTCGACGGTGGCCCGCCGCCTCGCCCCAATCGTTGCAGAATCCTAGCTCTCGAGGTCTCTAGGTGGCGCAAGGCATTCCCACCGTCGTTTTGGGGGCGGCTCAAAGTGGCGCGGGCAAGACGACAGCGACCATGGTGCTGATCGCCGGTTTGCGCCGGCGTGGCCTCAAGGTCCAGCCTTTTAAAGTTGGCCCCGATTATCTCGATCCAGCCCTCCTGAGCTGGGTCGCGGGGCGGACCTGTCTCAACCTCGACGCTTGGCTGGTGCCTCCGGAACATCTTTCCGAACTCTTTCACCGGGCCTGCGTCGGCGCCGACGTGGCCGTGGTCGAAGGTGTGATGGGGTTGTTCGATGGCCGCTCGGGATCGGGCGACCAAGCCAGCACCGCAGCCGTGGCGCGGCATCTGGGAGCATCGGTGGTTCTGGTTCTAGATGCCTCACGTGCGGCGCGAACGGTTGGAGCCGTGGGGCTGGGCTTGAGCTCCGCCGATCCGTCTTTACCGGTCGCCGGGGCGATCTTGAACCGGATCAGCAGCGAGCGCCATCTCGAAACCTGTCTGGACGGTATGCGGATGGTCAATCTGAAGCCACTGGGCTATGTCGGTCGCGCCTCGGAACTGACGCTTCCCGATCGCTATCTCGGTCTGATCTCGCCACATGAATCTGCGCCACCTCTATCCCTGCGGACAGATCTGGAGCGGGCATCTGAGAGTCTGGACCTTGCCGCAATCCTCGCCGCCGCCCGGCCGGCCACGGCCAACGTTGCAGCCCAGAGCTTGTTCCCCACCCAGCCACTGCCGATCAAGCGCCGGATTGCGATCGCCAAAGACCGAGCCTTCCACTTCTATTACCAGGATTCGCTCGACCTGCTGGAGGCTTGGGGAGCTGAGTTGGTGCCGTTTTCGCCTCTCGGGGACAGAGCGGTTCCGGCCGCTGATGCTGTCTATCTCGGAGGTGGCTACCCCGAGCTCTTTGCCGCCGAGCTGGGCGCCAACCGTCCCATGATCGAGTCGCTGCGAAGCGCTCATGAGGGTGGAGCGCTGATCTACGCGGAATGCGGCGGGGCAATGTATGCGGCGGCGGGCATTGAGTGTGAAGATGGTCAGAGGCATCCGATGGTCGGCTTATGGCCGGGCTGGATGAGTCTGCGGCGATCGCAACTGACGGTGGGCTATCGCCAGGTCCGCTCGGTTGCGGCTGGCTTTTTGGACGGTTGGGAGCTGCCTGCCCACGAGTTTCACCGGTCCCAGGTGAGCCCTGCCGAAACTTCAGGACCGTCGGTCTGGCGGGTCCTCGATCAAGGTGATCGACAAGAAGGGTTCTCATCTTCAGGTTTGATCGCCACTTATATCCACCTCCACTTCGGGTCAAAGGTCGGATTGGCTCAAGCCTTCATCGAGTCATGTCCGGCAGCTTGAAAACCTGGCCGCATCCTGGGGGCCTGCTCGAACGGCTGGGTGTGGCGCCCGATGAGATCGAGCGCGGCAGCCGAGCCGCAGCGCGCCAGTCAGTTGGGGCTCGCTGGGTCGGTGCCGAGGCGGATCTGGCCGCGTGCCTGGTCTACGCCGCCGGTGACGCCTCGCTGGCCAGTTTGATCGAAATTGGCAATGACCCGGTCGGGAATGCCGTTCGCGCCCTCCGTGAGGGCGCTCCGATTTTGGTCGATGTGAGCATGGTCAGAGCTGGACTTCGTTCCGGGGATCGCCCAGTAATAGTTGCGGTCGACCAAATCGGGGCGTCCGACCTGGCTTTGTCCGCCGGAACCACCCGCTCGGCGGCTGGCGTGGAGATCGCATGGAGCCGGCTGCAAGCCTCTCCGGTGGTGGCCCTTGGCAACGCCCCGACCGCGCTCCTAGCAGTCCTCGACAACGCGCGGGTCATGGCACCGGCCTGCGTGATCGCGACCTGCCCGGGCTTTCAGATCGCGGCTGAGGCCAAGGCCGAACTGTCAGCGAGCAAGACCATCCCCCATCTGGCTGTCGCAGGCACCGTCGGTGGTTCGGGGTTGGCGGTCGCGGCCCTTAACTTCTTGCTTGGCCTGGCGGATGGCGCTTGATCCAGAGTCGGGTCTCAGCCCGGCTCCGAAGCGGCGAGGTCTGCGAACCGGGTTCACGACCGGCGCCTGCGCTGCCGCTGCAACCCGCGCCGCCTGCCTTGGCCTGCGGGGGGAGTTTCCGGACACCGTGGAGGTACCGTTGCCGATCGGAGCCATGGTCAAGTTCGAGGTCAGCCATCTCGGTGGTAGCTCCGCGGTGGTGATCAAGGACGCGGGCGACGACCCGGATGTCACCCATGGAGCACGGGTTCAAGCCACCGTGGAGTTGGGTGGGAGCTTCCCGGCAGGCGGGTCCGATTGGGCTGTGAGCGGAGAAGGCTCGGTGGTCAGACGTTTGGCTCCCGGTTCAACTCTCCGGCTTAGCGCCGGGAGGGGAGTCGGAATCGTGACTCGCCCTGGTTTGGGTATTCCGGTTGGGGGCCCAGCCATCAATCCCGTTCCCAGACGCATGATCGCGCGTTCTGTGCGTGAAAGTCTGCAGCCGCTCCCGAGCCAGGTGACGGTGACGGTTTCGATCGAAGGGGGGGAGAAGCTGGCCCAGCGAACTCTGAACGGACGGCTGGGAATTGTCCGTGGCCTCTCGATTCTGGGTACCACCGGGGTGGTGAGGCCTTACTCCACCGCGGCGTGGAGGGCTAGCGTCGTCCAGGGTGTCGATGTGGCGGCTGCTCAAGGCTGCACGGAGATCGTGGCCAGCACTGGGGGCCGCAGCGAGAGCTATGCGCGCAAATTGCGCCCCGACCTGCCTGAGGCGGCGTTCGTCGAGATGGGTGAGTTCACCGGGCACCTGCTCAAGCGAGCACGAGAACGCGGGGTGATCAAGGTTGTTCTCTCGGGCATGGTGGGCAAGCTCTCCAAGATCGCCCAGGGTCACTTCATGACCCACGTTGCCGGCAATCAGGTGGATATGGCCTATCTGGCGAAAATCGCGGATCGTTGCGGGGCCTCGCCCGCGCTGCGGGCTGAAATCAGGGCCGGCAACACAGCCCGCCACGCCCAGGAGTTGGTCATCGGGGCAGCTCTTAAGGGGTTCTTTGACCTGATCAGTGCGGAGGCCGTCAAAGCCTGCGCCGGTCTGGTGGGTAACTCGCCCGTGGTCGAGGTGCTCCTCTTCGACTTCGAAGGCGGCCTCCTGGGGAGAAGTCATGGTTAATCGAGTTTGGCCCGGCAGGTTGCCGGTTCTGGGTATCGGGCTGGGCGGTCGTGAATCGATGAGCCCCCGAGGCAGGCGCCTCCTGGAGGCTGCACGTTTGGTAGTCGGACATCGTCGCCACCTCGAACTGGCCGCGGTCAATGGGGAGGCGGTGGAATGGGACGGCAGCCTTGGGAGCCTTGATGGACTGCTCGAGGGATATGGGGAGGGTGAGGCAGTTCTTTTGGCTTCGGGGGATCCAGACCTTTTTGGCCTGGGGTCGAGCTTGCTCGTTCAGCTCGGAGCAGAGGCCGTGGATGTGGAACCGGCGGTCTCCAGCTTCCAGCTGGCACTCGCTCGCGCTGGGGTTCCGGTTGCGGGGACGGCGCTGCTGACGGTCCATGGTCGGCCGCTGGCTGCCGCGGTGGGACCAGCCCTGGGTGCTCGCCGCTCAGCCATATTGACCGATCTCCATAATCATCCCGGGGTAGTCATCGCCGCCCTTCGGGAGGCTGGTATGGAGTCGAGCGCTCGAGTGGTTGTGGCGGAATTGCTCGGCGGGCCTGAGGAGCGGATTCGGGAGGGGACATTGGCCGATCCACCGGAGCGGCCCTTCGACGCCCTGGCGGTGCTGGTGGTTGATCGTCAGGGCTCGCGTGGAGATGGCTGGGGTCGCCCCGAGTCGGAATATGGAATTGACGGCGACATGGTGACCAAGGGCGAGGTCCGAGCAATTGCCCTGGCTGCCCTCGATCCTGCCTCGGAGGATGTGATCTGGGATCTGGGATCCGCCTCGGGGTCAGTGGCGATCGAAGCCGGACGGCGGGCCATTCGTGGCGCCGTTTATGCCGTCGAGCGTCGTTCCGATCGATTCCAGGCTCTGCAATCCAATTTGAGCCGGCACGGAAGTTGGAACGTGGAAGCGATACTCGCCGACGCCGGTCAGGCCATGGGTGGTTTGCCGCCCCCCGACGCGGTCTTCCTCGGTTGTGGCCCCCAGCTGATGGCCGCCGCGGTGGTCAGCATCAGGCGGCGGGCAGCCCCGATCCGGGGCCGGCTGGTCGCCAACCTCGCCAGCCTGGAGTCGGTCATTGAAGCTCTAACCTTGTGTCGAAGTCTGGGTCTGGAACCTCGAATCTGTCAGGTTCAGGTCTCCCGTGGCCGAGACCTGGGCGGAAGGCTGGGTTGGGAGGCGCTCAATCCGGTTCATATCCTCAGCGTCGAGGTGGGACGGCAGTGACCGCTCTGCTCTACGGGGTCGGCGTCGGACCCGGCGATCCCGAATTACTCACGCTCAAAGCCGCGCGTCTGATCGAATCGGCGGACGTCATCTTCTGCCCAAGGGGAGCCGGTCGGCCAGGGCGGGCGTTGACGGCGGCGGCCCGGCACCTGGACGGGAAGCGAGTCGTCCAATTGGAAATGGAGATGCGTGGCGACCGAGATGGGGCTCTGGTGATCGCGGCTCAGACTCTGGCCGCGGAGCTCGCCCAGGGCTGCGGTGTATACCTCACCGAAGGCGACCCCAGCCTCTTCAGCACCTTCCAACTGCTGGTCGCAACTCTGGTCAGGGTGGCTCCCCGGGTTCGGGTCGAGGTCGTTCCTGGAGTGAGCTCAGTCCTGGCCGCGGCTGCGGCCGCCGGAATTTCGCTCGGGCTTGCCGATCAGACCCTGGCCATTCTCCCAGCCTCAGCTCCGCTCGGGTTGATCGAGGATGTGCTTTCTGGTTTTGACCAAACCGTATTGCTCAAGCCGAGCATGGGCGGCGATCAACTTCCGGCCCTGCTGCGGCGTTTGGGCCGCTTGGAGGCCTCGACCCTGGTAGCCGAAGCCAGTGCGGCCGAACAGGAGGTCCTTCGAGGTGAGGCGGCAGCGGATGGCACCCGGCCCTATTTCTCCACCTGGCTGGTCCCGGGAGGCCCGCCGAGGGGAGCTCCCGGTCGGGTCCACTTCATCGGTGCCGGTCCTGGGTCCGCGGCCCATCTCACCCG
>DASZFH010000277.1:0-2669 GCA_035939985.1 Candidatus Dormiibacterota bacterium | reverse complement strand
ATAAACTGCGACCAGCCGGGCGACCTCGCCGTATAGGGCCGGCCCAAGCACTCTGCCCGCGATCGCGTGGTAGACAAACCCGCCAAGCCCGGCTATCAGGCCGCCAGAAAAAAGCAGAAGGTTCTGGCGTAGAAGGGGGTTCTGGCGGAGCCGGTTGATCAGCGAACGCGCTTCTTGATCGATGCCTGATCCTACCAAATCCCTGTCCAGTCCCCACCTTGGCGAGTTCAATTCGGGGTTGGACGCGGCGTGGCCCTCGATCAGATGTAGGCTGCGGCCTGCATTTGGAAGAGGGAGGCGTACCGCCCGTCAAGGGCCATCAGATGCTCGTGGGTTCCCTCTTCCACAAGCCGTCCGTGTTCGAGGAATAGGATTCGGTCCGCCCGTCGAACGGTCGAGAAGCGATGCGATATGTAAACGGCCGTCCGCCCCCTGGTCAGCGTCTCCAAGCGCTCGAAGAGGTCGAATTCAGCCTGGGCGTCGAGCGCTGACGTCGGCTCATCCAAGAGCAGGATTCGGGTGTCGCGCATGAAGGCCCGCGCTAGGGCGATCTTCTGCCATTCACCACCGGATAGGTTGACCCCGGTATCGAACCATTTGCCCAGGGCCGTTTCATAGCCCTTGGGCAGACCGTCGATCAACTCGTCGGCACCAGCGGACTTAGCGGCGGTCGCGATGGCTTCCCGATCCTCGACCAGGTCGAGGTGTCCCAACCCGATGTTCTCGCCAGCGGTGGCCTGGTAGGTGACGTAGTCCTGGAACATGGCCCCGATCTGGCTGCGCAGATCTTCCGGATCGAGCTCCCGGATGTCAATCCCATCGATACTGATCCTTCCCTCGACCGGGTCGTAAAGGCGGCAGATCAGCTTGAACAAGGTGGTCTTGCCAGCACCGTTACGCCCGACGATTGCGATTGTCTCGCCGGGCTGTGCCGTGAATGTCAATCCGGACAGGGCCAGGTTGTCCGAGCCGGGATAGCCGAAACTGACGTTCTCGAATCGGATCTCGCCCCTAACCGGCCTGGCCAGCAGCTTGGGGTTGGGTGCAGTCGGTATCTGAACTTCGATCGCCATCAGCTCGAAGAGGTTGTTGAGATAGAGATTGTGCTCGTACATGTTGGAGAACCCGCCCAGGATGCCCTGGATCGAGCCCTGGACCGATTGCGCGGCGGTCGTATACAACGTGAGGTCGCCAAGGGTGAGGCGGCCAGCCACCGCCTGCAGAGCAACGTAGAGATAGGTGATGGAGGTGGCGATGGTGCTGAGGTTTCCCCAGGCGAACCCGGTCAGATATCGGCGCACCACCTGGCCACGCTGGCTGCCGTAGTAGGCATCGGCGATCAGCCGGTAACGATCGACGAAGTACTGGCCCAGGCCGAAGACCTTGATCTCCTTGGCAAAGCTGTCTGTGGTCAGCAGGGTTACCAGATAGGTCATGCGTCGGAGCAGGCGTGAGCCCCAGCGCGCGATGTTGTATCCGCGCCAGCCGTAGCGAGTGTCAGCAATGAAGGCGGGGATGGGGGAGACAAGGGCGAGGAGGGCCAGGAGGGGGCTGACCGCGATCAGTAGAAAGATCATGGTCACGAAGGTGAGCACGGTCTGCACCAGCCCGAAGGCGGTTGAGATCATCATTACCGGCCGATTGATGGAGTCGTTCTGCGCCCGCCGGAGGAGGTCGTAGGAGGCGGGATCCTCGTAGAAGGCCAGGTCCAGGGTGGCCGCTTTCTCCATCACCATCAGTTGGATCTGGACCGAGACAGCGTTCTGGAGCAGCTGCTGGCAGATGTTGCGGATGGTCTGAAGGAGCGCCGTGAGAGCGAATATGGCGAGTTGGAGGATGGCCAGAAACACGATCCCACCCGTGGTGGTGAAGACTGGTGTCCGCCAGGGCCCAAGGTTGAATGAGGCTTGGTCGGGAAGATGGAATCGATGGACCGCGATGCCTTGAACGACCGCGTTGATAAGCAGCTTGCCGGTGTAGGCGGAGATGGCCGGGACGACCCCCGCAACCACCGTGGCCAGGAAGAGCCCCAAAGTTATCTTGGGGCTGGCTTGCCAGACCAGCGCGACCACTCGAGGGACGGCTGCGGTCGTCCCGCTGACCGATTGCCTGAGATCGTTCCAGCGCGCCACCAAGCTCTTCGGTTCTGAATCCGAAGGGGGCTCCTCGGTTCCAGGATCGCCGGTCAGGCCGCTGTTGGCGTTGCCGGTGTCAGGCTTTTTGTACCTGCTCCAGCGCCCTCCCATGGGCCCTCCTGGGCCCCACATCATTCCCATAGTTCTCCGTCAACGATACGTGCGCGATGCGGTCGGCCACTCGTCCGGCCTTGCGCCGCTCGCCCGAGCGCTCGCTGATCTGGACTATCCCGCCGGCACCCTGGAATAGATGGTCGCGATTTTGGTTGCCCAGTTGGGATCACTGGCGTAGTCCACGTTCATTCCCCTCAGCGTTGGCCCGTGGAAGAACGGACCCTTCGGATCGAGGTAGTGGGTGGCCACGAAGTGTGCCTGGTAGTCGATGCAGTCTTGGTAGGAGCCGAACGTTTGGGCGTCCAGGTAAGGGTTCGCGTCGTCAGCCCCGATGCCAAAGAGGTTGTTCTTGGCCACCGCGATCCCGCTCGTGCCAAATGCCGATTCCTCGATGGCATGGGCGACCAGATAGATGGCGTT
>DASZFH010000276.1:0-2758 GCA_035939985.1 Candidatus Dormiibacterota bacterium | reverse complement strand
TGTACCAGCGCAGCGCGGTCTTGGGATGGACCCCGTTCTGGCGCGCCCAATCGGGCAGTTTCATCTTGAAGTCACCCTAACACATACGCCCGTACGCTACCAATCGTCCTTTACTTGCGAGCAGTTAAGAACCCCACGTGCTGGAGAATAGCAGCGGGTTCCGAAAGCGAGGTCCAGCCGATTCGAGACCTGGACTAGTTTTCGAGCAGCTCTCTGACCTGGCGGGCGATTTCGAGGTCCTCTCGGGCGTGGACGATCAGAGTCCGAACGCTGGCTCTGGGGGCGGTAATCTCCGCATCCGGCTTGACGTTGTTGTTGGCATTAAGGTCGATCTCGACTCCCAAGAAGTTCAGCTTTGAGGCCGCCGCGGCTCGGATCGCGGGGGCATTCTCTCCCACTCCCCCCGTGAAGACGAGACCGTCCAACCCCCCCATGGCGGCCGCCATAGCCGCGATCTGAGCCACGAGGCGGTGCAGATAGACCTCCTGAGCAAGTTGCGCGCTTGGATCGAGTGCGCTCACCCACTCCAGAAGTTGGGCCATATCTTCCGTTCCGGCCAGGCCCTTGAGCCCGGAATTGTGTTCCAGCTGCTCCCGGACAACACCTGGCCCAATCCCCTGGGCCTGGATCAACCAAAGGATCAAACCGGGATCAACGCTTCCAGAGCGAGTTGCCATCACCAGGCCGTCCAGCGGAGTGAACCCCATCGTTGTATCCAGCGAACGTCCCCCGGCCACCGCAGCCAACGACGCGCCTGCCCCGAGGTGGCAGGTGACCAGCCGCGGGCTCAGGCCCCAGGCCCTTTTGAGACCGAGCATCTCGGTAGCACGCCGGCTAGCGTAGGCGTGGGAAAGTCCGTGAAAGCCATACCGGCGAGCGCCCATCTCGCGCCACTGGGAGGGGATCGCCAGGGTTGAGGCCGCGGCCGGCAGGGTGGAATGAAATGCGGTATCGAAACATGCCACCGATCGCGTGGCTGGGAGAAGCTCACCGACCAGGCGTATGGCTGCCAGGGCCGCTGGCTGGTGAAGCGGCGCCAGCTCCGTCAAGAGCTCCAAGGCAGCTTCGACCGACGTATCGATCCGTATCGCCTCGCTGAAATGTTCACCGCCGTGGACCACTCGGTGGCCGATCGCCTCTATGCCGGGCATTTCAGTCAAGACCGCTCGGACCTGGTCGGGATCGAATTTACCGCCCGAGGGGACCAGTTCACGGTCGACTAGAAGCTGATCCTGGCCGTCGAGCAGCCTCAGTTTGAGGCTGCTCGATCCGGCGTTGACTATCAGAACTTGCACAAAATACCGCGCTCTTAGTAGGGCCAGACCCAGTCGCGGACATCGGGCGAATCTTCTCCGAACTCTCTGGTGTACTGGCGGTGACGGAGGCGCTCGTCCTCCATATGCTGTCGGACGTGCCCGGCGCGCGGGCCAAGCCCTGGCACCCGGTCGATTACATCGATCACGAGTTTGAACCGGTCGAGGTCGTTGAGCATGACCATGTCGAACGGGGTGGTGGTCGTGCCCTCCTCCTTGTAGCCCCGAACGTGACGGTTGGAGTGGTTCTGCCGTCGATAGGTGAGGCGGTGAATCAGTCCGGGATAGCCGTGGAAGGCGAAGATTATCGGCCGGTCGGCGGTGAAGATGGCGTTGAACTCAGAGTCAGGGATCCCGTGCGGGTGCTCCTCGCTGGGCTGGAGTCGCATCAGGTCGACGACATTGACAACCCGAACCTTCAATTCGGGCAGATTCTGGCGAATCAGATCCACAGCGGCCAAGGTTTCGAGCGTGGGTGTGTCCCCGCAGCAAGCTAGCACCACATCCGGCTCTCCACCTTCATCGTTGCTGGCCCAATCCCAGATCCCGAGCCCCCGGGTGCAGTGCAGGATGGCGTCATCCATGGCCATGTAATTGAGCTCGGGCTGCTTGCCGGCGACGATCACGTTGACATAGTTGCGGCTGCGAAGGCAGTGATCGGTGACCGAAAGCAGGGTGTTGGCGTCGGGTGGCAGGTAGACGCGGATGATCTCGGCTTTTTTGTTGACCACGTGGTCGATAAACCCTGGGTCCTGGTGAGAGAACCCGTTGTGGTCCTGACGCCAGACGTGGGAGCTGAGGATGTAGGTCAGCGATGCGATCGGGCGTCGCCACGGAAGATCCCGGGTGACCTTGAGCCATTTGGCATGTTGGTTGAACATTGAGTCAATGATGTGGATGAAGGCCTCGTAGCAATTGAAAATGCCGTGCCTACCGGTGAGCAGGTAGCCCTCCAACCAGCCCTGGCAAAGGTGCTCACTCAGAACCTCCATCACCCTTCCATCGGCCGACAAGCCGTCATCCTCCCGTGCGATTTCGGCATCCCAGGCCCGCCCGGTGGCTTCGAATACGTTGCCCAGCCGGTTCGACGCGGTCTCGTCCGGGCCCATGATCCGGAAATTGTCAGGGTTCGTCCTGATCACGTCCCGAAGGTAGGAGCCGAGCACCCGGGTGGCCTCGCTGTTGGTGGTTCCGGGGGCCTTGACATCGACTGCGTAGTCGCAGAAATTGGGCAATGACAGCTCCCGCAATAGCCGACCGCCGTTTGCATGCGGGTTCGCGCTCATCCGGCTGTCGCCCTGCGGGGGCAGATCAGCCAGTTCAGGGAGCAGCTCCCCCGAGGCGGTGAAAAGATCTTCGGGGTGATAGCTGCGGAGCCAGTCCTCAAGGATCTTGAGGTGCTCCGGGTTGGTGTGTAATTCCGAAACAGGAACCTGGTGGGATCG
>DASZFH010000275.1:0-12108 GCA_035939985.1 Candidatus Dormiibacterota bacterium | reverse complement strand
CACCTTCATCAATACGGCCCGCGGAGCCGTCGTGCGCGAGGACGAGATGATCGAAGTCCTCCGGCGGCGGCCAGACCTGCAGGCCGTTCTCGACGTCACCGATCCCGAGCCACCCGCCCCCGACTCGCCCCTCCGAACGCTCCCCAACGTGGTGCTCACGCCGCACATAGCGGGGTTGATCGGGCCCGAGCGCTGGATGCTGGGCGAGGCCATGCTCGAGGAGCTGAGGCGCTACCTGACCGGCGAGGAGACCTTGACCGAGGTCACTCGCGAGGCTGCCTTGAGGCTGGCGTGACCCTGCGCCGGCCCGACCGGCGGAGCCTGGATTCTGGGTGGGAGTTCCGTCTGGACGACAGGTCCCCGGAGCCGGTTCAACTTCCCCACTCCTGGAACGCGCTCGACGTGGTCGCCGTGGGCCAGCCCGACAATTACCACCGCGGGGTCGGCACCTACGTCCGTGAGCCATTCGATCCCGCGCTGGCCGATGGCAGGCGCCTGTGGATGGAGATAGAGGCCGCCTTCCAGAAGGCCTTTATTGACCTGAACGGGGTCAGGGTGGGCGAGCATCTGGGAGGCTACAGCGGGTTCACCGTTGAGCTGACGCCGGCAGCCCACGGTCTGCGAGGGCCGCTGTCACTGGTGGCCACGGTCGACAATCGGCCCGACCCCGATCTGCTCCCAGACGAGCTCGCGGATTTCACGCTCTATGGTGGCCTCACCCGCCACGCTTGGATCTACGAGACCGGACCGCTCCGGATCGAGGCCGTCTGGCCGCTGACGGACGTGGCCGTCGGACCCGCCGGTGCGACCGCTCGTCTTGCGGTTAAGGTCCGTCTGGACCACCCGCCCGACCCTCCTGCCAGCGTGCGGGTCGTGCTCCGCTCTCCGGAAGGGGAACTGGCGAAAGAGTGCGCGACCATCGCGACCGAGCAGTTCGTAACAGTGGATGTGGGGGAGCTGCTGGAGGCCACTCCCCGGCTCTGGTCTCCAGATGACCCCTGCCTCTACCAGCTCGCGGTGGCGGTCGAGGGCTCGGACGAGGTCCAGCTGGAGATTGGGTTCCGCCATTTCGAGTTTCCGCCCGGCGGACGGTTCAGCCTGAACGGCGTCCCACTCCAACTGCGCGGAACCCACCGTCACGAGGATTGGGCCGGGATGGGCAGCGCGGTACCCGATCACCTCACCCGACACGAGCTGGAGATGGTCAGGGCAGCCGGGTTTAACTTCATCCGGTTGGGCCACTACCCCCAGGCGCCGGCCGTGCTCGACGCCTGCGACCAGCTGGGGCTGCTGGTCTGGGAGGAGCTGCCCTGGTGTCGAGGGGGTGTCAACGGCGAGGGGTTCAAGACCCGGGCCCGGGTGATGCTGGAGGAGATGATCGAGCAGCACCACCACCACCCCGCCGTCATCTTCTGGGGCCTCGGCAACGAGATCGGGGAGATCTACACGGGAAACCAGAACACGGGTTCCACCCAGGAGGGAGTCGTCGAGTTCCTGGCCGAGCTGAACGACCTCGCCCATGGGCTCGATCCCGGTCGCCTCACCGCCCTACGACGTTCCGAGCCGGGTTCCAAGGTGGTGGACGTCTACTCGCCCAGCAATTGGAGCGGTTGGTTCGGGGGTCGCTACGAAGGCTACGAGCAGGCCCTGGCCGAGCTGCGCGGCCGCGGATATCCTCGCCTCTTCCACGCTGAGTGGGGTGGGGACAGCCACGTGGGGCGGCACAGCACCGGTCCCCATTTCCCCGGCGGCGAGGGGGTGCAGGTCAGCCGGGATGGTGACTGGAGTGAGAGCTACATCCTCGACCTCATCGAGTGGCACCTCCAGATCCTGCTTCGCTCCCCCATCGCAGGGTTCGCACAGTGGACCTCCAAGGACTTCGACACCCCGTGGCGGCCGGAGAACCCGCTGCCCGGCGTCAACCAGAAGGGTTTCCTGGATCGGGCCGGCCGGCCCAAGGACGCCTATTACCTGTTCCAGAGCTACCTGGCCACCGAGCCCATGTGCTACATCGAGTCGCCCACCTGGCCGCACCGGGTGGGGGCCGAGGGTGAGTCGCAGCGGCTGCGCGTCTATTCCAACTGCTCCGAGGTCGAGCTGTTCGTCAATGAGGTCTCGGTCGGGTCCCGGCTCCGCGACCCAGCGGCCTTTCCCGCCGCGGGCCTGGTCTGGCACGTGCCCCTGCGACAGGGCAGCAACTTGATTCGGGCGGTTGGGGATATTGGCGTTGAGCATCAGGTGGTTGTCACGTACCACGTTGGCCCCGTGGGCGAGGCGGCCCGGCTGAGCTTCATCACCGAGCCGTCAACCACTCCGAGCGGCCTGCCCTCGACGCTGATCACTGTCCAGGTCGAGGACTCGGCCGGGGTACCTGCCGTTGCCGATGCCCGCTGGATCGAGTTCGAAGCCACCGACGGCGGCGACCTCTGGGTGGACCGCGGAACCTTCGACGGCAGCCGGCGTCTTCAGGCTGCCAATGGCCGCGCCTGCGTCCACGCCCTGGGGGCTGGCGTGGTTGTGGCCAGGGCTGAAGGCCTGCCTCCTATCCGGGTTTCGGTCAGACCGACGCTCTAGCCAACACAGGCCCGGCCATTGGCAGCCTGAATCGCCTCGTGAAGGACTACCTCTTGGTCGTCGAGCAGCCAACCGCACTGGTCGAGGAGACGATCGATCAGGATGCTCACGATTTGATCGCATTTGGTGGCCGAGTCATGGTCCAAGCCGTTTCCCCGTCCAACAGACACCTCCCTCGCGATGCGTGAATCATGCTGGTGATGGGGGCCACTCGGATCGGGCGCAATCAGGTCTCGGAAATAGGCGTGTCGGCGATCGATCTGACAATCGCCAGCAATTCTTCGTCATGAAGAGCGGCCCGCTCGATAAGCAGCTGTAAGTCCACCTCAGCCTGCCGCCGTCGGACGTCCCTCTCAATCAGCCTCGCCACCAGGGCAGCACGGCTCCTGCTCCTCCCAGCCGCAACCTCGCGGTCGACATAGGCCACCAGATCATCGGGCAACCTCACTGCGATCTGAGTACTCATCAGCGAAATGGTACGAGAGTGGGATTCACTCGATGCAGGGTACGACGCTCGGTCGAGGCGATCCTCGCTAGAGTCGCTCCCGGAGAGTTCTCGGCAGGAATGCTCGGCTGGTCTAAAAAGTTCTGATACTCATGAGGCTCGAAGGCATCCACCATGTCAGCTCCATCACCGCGGATGCGCAGGCCAATGTCGATTACTACGCCGGCGTGCTTGGCCTCCGCCTCGTCAAGAAGTCGGTGAACCAGGATGACCCGACCGTTTATCACC
Source organism: Candidatus Dormiibacterota bacterium (assembly GCA_035939985.1). Classification (GTDB taxonomy): domain Bacteria; phylum Chloroflexota; class Dormibacteria; order Dormibacterales; family Dormibacteraceae; genus DASZFH01. Next base: position 8,801 of record DASZFH010000275.1, on the reverse strand, counting down.
TCTTCTACGGCGACGATCTGGGGAGCCCCGGCCTCGACCTGACATTCTTCGAATACCCGGGCGTCGCGCCTGGACGGGCGGGTGCCGGGATGATCCACCGCATCGTGCTTCGAGTCGCTTCCGTGGCGGCCCTCGACTTCTGGCAGCGCCGGCTAGCTGGATCGGAGCGGCAGGGTTCGTCGCTGTTGTTCAACGACCCTGAAGGGTTGGGCCTCGAGCTTCGAGTCGTTAACACCGACGACCCGGCTCTGACCGCAAACCACCCCGACATCCCGCCGGACCTAGCCATCCAGGGCTTCGAGGAGGTTCGCGCCTATTCCCGCGACCCGGAGCGGAGCCGGGCGTTGCTCGAAACCTCGCTGGGCTTCATTCCCAACGGCCCAGCCCAGTGGGAGGTGCGCGGCGAGTTGCGCGGAGGTCGCTACGTGTACGACACTGCCCCGGCGGAGCGCGGCCTGCCCGGCGCCGGCACCGTTCACCATGTCGCCTGGGCCTCACCCGATGATGACCAGACCCATTGGCGTCAGCGTGTGATCGAGAGCGGAGCGCATCCGACCGATGTGATCGACCGCTTCTGGTTCAAGTCGGTGTATTTCCGCGAGCCAAGCGGCGTCCTGTTCGAGATCGCCACCCTCGGTCCCGGGTTCGGCATCGACGAAGACCCGATGCACCTCGGCGAGCGCCTGATCCTGCCGCCCCGATTCGAGACGATGCGCGCGGAGCTGGAACAGACGCTGACACCGCTTCGCAACCCCAGCCGGCCGGCCCCCAATGCTGCTTGAGGCGGTGAGGCGCCCAGCCGCCGGCCGGCCCGACGGTGCCCTGGTGCTGTTCCACGGACGCGGCGCCGACGAGCGGGACCTCATTCCTCTGCTGAATGCGCTCGATCCCGAGCACCGGTTCGATGGCTTCACTCCGCGCGGCCCGCAATCCTATCCGCCCGGAGGTGCCCATTGGTATCGTGTCGAACGCATTGGTCACCCCGATCACGACACATTCCTGGCGAGCTTCGATGCGGTCTCACCCTGGCTCGATCAGATCGGACATCCGGCGGAGGACATCATCCTCGGCGGGTTCTCACAGGGGGCCGTAATGAGCTATGCGCTAGGCCTCGCCAAGGGCCGACCGAAGCCACGCGCCATCGTCGCCTTCAGCGGATTCATCCCAACGGTGCCGGGCTTCGAGCTTGATCTCTCACACCCACCGCCTGTGGCGATTGGTCACGGCATCGATGATCCCGTAATTGGAGTGGAGTTCGGACGAGCGGCGCACCGGCTCCTTCCGTACGCGCTCTATCGTGAGTCGCCAATGCAGCATTCGATCGACCCGAGATTCGTGGACGAGGTCAGGGAGTGGTTGGCTTTGGTCGCACCAGTAAGAGGCGCGACCGGCTGATTTCCCGCTCGGTCCGACCCTGTCGTCATGTATTACTGTCGAGCATTCTCGGTCAGGGGTCCCCTGGGGCCCTGGGATCTGGCCCAAAATGTCATTCTGGTGGACGTCCGGCAGGCCATGTTTCCACCTCCCATGGGCGGACGGGGATCGGCGGACAGAAGCTGGCTCCACAGGTCCCGATCATCGATCGTCCAGTTGTACTGGACAGATTCAGACCCGGGCGGAATCCATCGCCGAGCCACAGGAGCAGGCGCCACGGCGGGGCGCGGTCGCGATCATTCCCATGATCACCTCCTGCAGACGCTGGTTGTTGTCCCTGAAGATTCGTACGGCCTGAGCGGCGGTGACCGGCTCGATCTCGGGACGTCCGGCCACCCCCGCGTCGTAGTCGGTGACCAGCGCCAGGCCGACATAACAGAGCTCCAGCTCCCGAGCCAGGATCACCTCGGGGTACTGGGTCATGTTGATGACTTGCCAGCCCATCCCCGCGAACCACGCCGACTCGGCCCGAGTCGAGAAACGGGGTCCCTGGATGACGACCACCGTGCCTCCGTCGTGGGCCTCCCAGCTGGCTTGGCGGGCACAGTCCAAGGCCAGCCGCCTGAGCTCTGGACAGTAGGGGTCGGCGGCGGCAACATGTGCCACCGGCGCGCCAGGCCCGAAGTAGGTATCCTCTCGGCCGCGAGTTCGATCGATGAACTGATCGCAGATCACCAGATCGCCAGGATGTATCCGGGGATCTAGGCTGCCGGACGCGGCTGTGGCCAGAACCCTGATCACTCCAAGCTCTTTCAAGGCCCAAATGTTCGCCCGGTAGTTGATGGCGGCGGGGCTCAATCGATGCCCTTCGCCGTGGCGCTTGAGAAATATCACCTGGCGTCCCCCCACCGCTCCGCTCCACAGGGGATTGGAGGGCGGTCCGTAGGGAGTCTGAAGGGTGATGGGCTGGGGGTCCTCCAGGAAGTGCTCGAAACCTGAGCCCCCGATCACACCGATCCTCTCCAGCCCCACCCTCTCATTGGTCTGGCTGGACATAAAACCGCAACATTTTAGCTTTAGAAAGCGTCTGTGGACCTCAGCCCCCCGGTCGTCGCCGCCGTCATCCCGGCCCTCGACGAAGAGGCCGTCATCGGCGCGGTGGTCGACGCGCTGCTCCGAGGTGGCCGGGTCGACCAGGTGATCGTGGTCGACAACGGCTCCCGGGATCGGACCGCTCAAGCCGCGCGGGACGCCGGCGCTTTAGTCGTGAGCGAACCTCGGCGGGGATACGGTCGGGCCTGCCGGAGCGGCGTTGGGGCAGCCTCCGGCGCCGGCATCATCCTGCTCCTGGACGGGGACGGCTCCGATCGCCCGGAGGACATTCCGGCTCTGCTCGACCCGCTCCTGCGCGACGAGGCCGATCTGGTCGTCGGTACTCGAGTGGCCGGTCTCCGCCAGGCGGGATCGATGACGCCCCAGCAGCTGCTGGGAAACGCGCTGGCGGGGACCATCATCCGAACCCTCCTCGGCCTCGCCGTGACCGACCTCGGTCCGCTGCGCGCCATCCGCCGTCAGCAACTGCTCGGACTGGAGATGTCTGAGATGACCTACGGCTGGTCGGTGGAGATGGTCGTCAAGGCGGCCCGGGCCGGTCTCCGCTACCGTGAGGTTCCAGTCGGCTACCGGCGCCGGGTTGGGGTCTCAAAAGTCGGGGGGACGGTCAGGGGCAGTGTCAAGGCGGGCGTCTCCATCCTCTCGACGATCGCCCGCCATCGCGCCTGGAGACCGGAGATGCCGAGATGATCTCCCGCCTCTTCATCGCCGCCAAACCCCCGCGTCCGAAGCAGGTCAAGACTCGTCTTGGTGCAACCATCGGACACGACCGCGCGACTCAGCTGTACCGCGCTTTCCTGCGCGACCTGGCCGATCGCTTCGCCACCACGGATCTGCCTTGTGGCTGGTTCGTGCCCGCCGGTTCCTGGCCTGAGATCCGAGCGGTGATCGGAGATGGCTGGGAGACCTCCCCTCGAGTTATCCAGCACGGCCCAAACTGGGGTGCGCGTCAGCGCCTCTTTTTCGCCCAAGCAGCCGATCGGGGTGAAGCCCGCACCGTGTTGATCGCCTCCGATTCCCCCCATCTCACAGTTGAGGTGATCCGGCAGGCGTTCCTAGCGCTGGAGGAACACGAGGTCGTCCTCGGTCCGGTCCGGGACGGCGGCTACTGCCTCCTCGGCCTGCGGTCCGGAGTCGATGTCCTTGAGGGGGTGGTGATGAGCGGTCCTGACGTCAACCGAGAGATCGAATCCCGATGCTCACGGCTTGGCCTGCGCCTCGCTTGCCTGGAGGAGACCTTCGACGTCGACCAGGCTTCCGACCTGGATCTGCTCCGGGCGCTGCTCGCCACTCGCTCGGATCTCCCCGCCACCCGGGAGGCTCTCCAATGACCCTGCGGCGCGGACTGCTGGCGGGCCTGATCGGGGGCCTCGCGCTGGCCCTGACACAGGCCCTGCTTCGCTTCGCCGGGGTTGGGTTGCCCTCTGAGCTGGGCGCCGACCTGGTCCTCCCCAACCTCCCGGTCGGCGAGTTCCTGCAGCTGCTCGGTCTGCTCGGGGGGAGTGTCACCGCCAAGCGCCAGGCTTTCTTCGGAGGGTTCGCGGGGAGCGTCATGGCCGGCATCGCGATGGGTTTCATCCTCACCCTCCTGATGCGCATTCCGGCTCTGCGCCGCCACCCCCATCGAACGCTGCTGACCGCATTGATCGTGGTCTGGGGCGCCACCATCATCGCCCTGGCTCCGGTTCTCACCTCCAATTACCGGGGAGTGCCAGTCGGGCTGGAAGCTCCCGCCACGGCTTTGGGCCTCCTGATCCAATTCGCGATCTACGTCGGCGTGGTCGACCTGATCGCCATAACGCGTGGGGCCATGCCGTCAGAGCCGGAGGCCGGCCGGCGGACGCTCCTGCTCGCCATGGCCGGGGGGGTCCTGGCCCTCACCACGGGGGGATTGGTCGATATGCTCTGGCGGGCCAGCGCGCTGGAATACGACGGTCAGCAGTACTTGGGGCCGGTTCAGCCGCTGACTCCGGTTGACGACTTCTATGTGGTAACCAAAAACCTGATCGACCCGGCGGTCTTCCCGGCCATCTGGAGGCTCCAGCTGGACGGGGCGGTCGACAACCCCCGGGCGTTCGAGCTGGCCGAGCTGATGGCGCTACCGGCGTCGGTCCAAGAGACGACCCTGGAATGCATCAGCAACGGGGTGGGCCGGGGCTTGATAAGCAACGCCTCCTGGAAGGGGATACCTCTGGCCGATCTCCTCTCCGAAGCCGCGCCGCATCAAGAGGCGGTAGCAGTCGCCTACCACGGCGCCGACGGCTACCTGAACACCACCTCCCTGGCAACCGCCCGAAACCGGGGCGGGCTGGTGGCCTGGGAGATGAACGGGCAGCGCCTGCCCGAACGGCATGGCTATCCGCTCCGGCTCCTGATTCCCAGCGCCTATGGCGAGGTCAGTGTCAAGTGGCTGACCCGGATCGAGGTCCTGCGAGAGGAGGAGAAGGGCTACTACGCCCGTCAGGGATGGGAGCCCAATTTTGTCGAGACCAGCTCACGGATCGACTTCCCCAAACCCCAGCTGGGGCTGAAGGTGGGCAGGCCGGTTCAAGTCCAGGGTGTGGCCTACGCAGCCGATCGGGGAATCGAGGCGGTCGAGCTCAGCCCCGACGGAGGCACCACCTGGATTCCGGCTCGAATCTCCTATGGCCAACCCATGACCTGGTCGCTCTGGAGCCTCGATTGGGTCCCGGCCACCGCTGGCACCCACGTCCTGACCGTCCGGGCCCGGGATGGGCATGGCATCCCACAGGTCGAAACCGCCCGGGGGTCGGCCCCGGCCGGCGCCACCGGGTTGCACATGGTCACGGTCAAGGTGGTCGCATGAAGGCCCTGGTCACCGGCGGCGCCGGCCTGATCGGGTCCCACCTGGTCGATCTCCTTCTCGCCGAGGGTTGGGAGGTCCGGGTTCTCGACAACCTCGAGCCCCAGACCCATCTCCGTGGAGCACCTCCCTGGCTGCGCCCGGAATCGGAGCTGATCAAAGGCGACGTCAGGGACCCGGAGGCGCTCAGCTTCGCCCTGGTAGGCGTCGACGTCGTCTTCCACCTCGCCGCATACGGGGGCTACATGCCAGAGATGGCCAAATTCTTCGACGTCAACAGCGTTGGCACCGCTCGCATGCTGGAGACGATCCGGGACCGCCGCCTGCCTGTACGTAAGGTGATCGTGGCCTCCTCTCAGGCGGTCTATGCAGAGGGCGCTGTGCGCTGTCCCGAACATGGGGTTGTCTTCCCGGGGGTGAGGCCGGTCGACCAGCTTCGGACCGGCGATTTCTCGGTTCGCTGCCCCGGCTGTGGCGCGCTCTCGCCAAGCTGCCCGACGCCCGAGCAGGCGCCGATCGGGGGGGATTCGATCTACGCCATGACCAAGGCCGACCAGGAACGCACAGTCCTGACCTGGAGCCGGCAAACCGGCATCCCCGCAGTCGCCCTCCGCTTCTCCTGCACCTACGGCCCCCGGCAGTCGATCTTCAATCCCTACACCGGGGTGATCGCCATCTTCACCACCCGGCTGCTGGCGGGCCAACAGCCGGTGATCTACGAGGATGGCCTCCAGACCCGCGACCTGTGCTTTGTGGAGGATGTCGCTCGGGCCAACCTCTTGGCCGCCGTCTCCGATCGTGCCGACGGCCAGGCCATCAACATCGGAAGTGGGGTGGCCGCCAGCATCGCCTCGGTCGCGGATCTGATCGGCGAATTCCTGGGAGTCGAGGTTGAACCGATCCTGCGCGGTGAGTTCCGGCCGGGAGAGATCAGGGCCCTCACCTCGGATATCACCCGCGCCCGGGCGATCGGATACGAGCCACACACCGATCTCAGGGCCGGCATCGCCGCCTACCTCGAGTGGATCCTCGCTACCGGGGAGATCGCCGACCGCTTCGGTGGCATCGAGGCGGGCCTGCGCGAGAAGGGAATCGTACAGATGGTGGGATCAGCTTCGTGAACGATCTGATCGAGCTCTTCGATCGCCTCATCCTGGAGCGGAATATCACCGGCTATACGGTGGAGCCCGAACCGCACCACCTCGGGGCGGGCCGTCCCCTGCTCAGCTACAGCATGTACACCGACGGACAGGCCAGCCGGGACAACCTGCAACGCTTCGTGGACGACATGGACCGGCTGGGCGCCGATCTCTCCTTCCACCAGACATTGGGGAGCACCCTGCGGGAAGGGAGCCTGCGGCGGACCAGCCAGCTCACCGCGATCGCCTGGTTCGACGATCCAGGGCCACTGGCCGCTGCGACCGAGGTGGTGCGGCGCCGCTACCTGGCGGGGAGTGGCGAGTCGATACCCGGATCCTGGGTCTACCCGGACGTCCGGATCTGTGGGATCCGTTCGGTGCCCCAAACCATTGCCGCTCTGGCCCACTATGTGACGGTTCAGGGCCAATCGGTGGTGGCGCTCTCAGCCTCCGGAACTCCCCCTGCCCCAGGCATGACGACCAGGCCCGTCCGGTTGCTCAACCGTTGGGGCCGGTACCTGGCATGGGCGGGCTGACAGCCCGTTTGGGTCACCGCCCCACCATCGTTTGGACCGGGTGGGGTGGGTTGGGACCGTTGCCCTATGGGGTTCTGTTCGGCGTGGTCTTCTTCGCGTACGAATGGTGGAGATGGGCCACACTCCAGAGCACCGCCTACGATCTCGCCTACTTCGACCAGGTGGTTTGGAACGCATCACAGGGGCACGGCTTCGTCAGTAGCTTCGCCAGCTACCCCTTTTTCGGCCAGCACTTCTCCCCGGCGCTTGCGGCTCTGGTCCCCCTCTACGTGGTCAGCCCCTCCCCGCTCTGGTTACTGGCCGCCCAATCGCTGGCTTTGGGAGCCGCCCTGGCGCCGGTTTACAAGCTCGCCGAGCGGCTGCTGGGTGGCCGAGTGGCTCCCCTGGCGGGGGCGGCCTATGTCCTCCAGCTCTTCATTCTGAGAGCTGTCAATTTCGATTTCCACACGGAAGCGCTGGCAGTACCTTTCGTATTCTGGGCCGTCCTGGCCGCAGTTAGGGACCAGCGCCTGGTCCTGCTGCTGGCCGGCCTCGTGCCCCTGCTCTGCAAGGAGGACGGAGCCCTGGTTTCGCTCGGGGTCGGTTTCCTCGCCTGGGCTGTCTTCAAGCGCCGGGCTGGCCTGGTTCTGATGGGCGTCGCCCTGATCTACGGCCTGGTCGTGATGCTGGTGGTCATGCCGTTCCTACGCCATGGGGCTCCGGGAGATCTTTTTTGGCGGTACGGCTACCTCGGCCAGTCCGCACCCGCAATCCTCACCTCGCTGGTCACCCGACCCCAACTCGTGATCGGCCACCTGCTCACGCCCGCGCCGCTGGGAGCGTTGACGCTGATCCTGGCCGGCCTGGGCTTCCTTCCTCTCCTCCGACCCCTCGCCCTGGCCGCCGCACTGCCGGCGCTCCTCCTCGCCCTGCTCTCAACCCACGTCCCCCAGGAGACACTGGCCGATCACTACGGGCTCCAGGCCGGCCCTCTGCTGTTCACCGCCGCACTGCTCGGCTGGCGGCGGGTGCGGTCTCCAGCGATTCCGGGGGTTGCGCTGCTGGTTGCGGCGGCCTTCATTGCCCTGGTCTGGGCCCCACGGCCGACCCTGGCCGGATGGGATCGAGCTCACGACGCGGCCACGCTGGCTGCCCGAATCCCGCCCCGTGATGCGGTGGCAGCCAGCTCCCAGATCCTGCCCCGACTGGCCCATCGCTCCAGCATCAGCCTGTTCCCAAACTACGACGCCTCCTGGGTACTGATCGATCGAACCCAGACGGGTCCGGCCGAAATCACGGCGCTGCGCAGTCACGGCTATGTCGAAGCCGACGTGGCGGGCGATTACAGTCTGTGGCGGCGCCCCAGCGACGCTTACCTGAGCTACTGAAAAACCACTGACACGTTCTGCAGTCACTATGGGCCGATGCGAGTTCAACGCCTGGTCACTCTCGCGGTTGGACCGGTCCTGGTCGGCGCCGGGCCCGAGGTCACGAGAATTGCGGCACCATTGAGCTTGAGATGACCGAGCGCCCCGTGCTGGTCGTTGACGACGATCCCAAGATAGTGACCCTGGTTGGCGCCTACCTGAGGCGGGCGGGCTATGACGTTATCAGCGCCGGCGATGGGATCTTCGCTCAACGCCTGATCCGGGAGCGAAGCCCGCGGCTGGTGGTGCTTGATGTCATGCTCCCCGGCCTGGATGGGCTGGCGCTGACCCGGTCCCTGCGCGACCGGCATCATGCGATCCCGGTCCTGATGATGTCCGCCAAGGGCTCGGTCGAGGACCGGCTGCTTGGACTGATCGAGGGAGCGGACGACTACCTGCCCAAGCCTTT
>DASZFH010000274.1:0-7099 GCA_035939985.1 Candidatus Dormiibacterota bacterium | reverse complement strand
CCTAACCGTGGCTCGCAGGCCCGGCACCCTAAGAACCGTCGCATCCTCAACCCCCGCTGGAATCGTCACCTCCAACTTGCGGCCCCCTGGCATCTCCATCCTGCGGGAGGAGCCGCTGTAGGCCTCACGCAGGGATATCTCGATCGTCCCGGTCGCTTGCACCGGTTCAGACCTCCCCGAGCGGCCCCCTTGGCCGAACATTCCGCCCAAGATGTCGCCAAAACCTCCGCCGCTGCCAAAGAGGTCGGAGAGATCCTCAACCCGAACGTTCTGCCCATACCGAGGGGCGCCCGAACCAGGCCCCGCCGTAGGTCGACCACCCGGCGGCGCACCCGCGCTCTGGGCCGCCCGCCAGTCCGATCCATAAGAGTCGTACAGACGCCGCTTTGCTGGATCGCTGAGGACATCGTGGGCTTCGGTGATCTCCTTGAAGCGCGCCTCCGCAACCTTGTCCCCCTGATTGACATCGGGATGGTGCTTGCGGGCGAGCTTGCGAAAGGCCGCCTTGATCTCTTTCTCGCTCGCGGAACGAGCCACACCCAGAACGCCGTAGTAATCCATCACTGCAGCCATTGTCATTGGAATTCATACCCGGCGGCTCCAGCAAGGAAACCAAACCGCTCAACGCGGGGATCGGAGGTCAGTAAATCGGGATCAACTCCCACCGAATCTCATCGGGCCAGACTTCAAGAATCCCGACCGACGGCTTACGCGGCCGCCTGCCGTGGCGGGCTACCTGGAGCCAGCACCATTCGAACCAACTTGGGTCCCGCCGAAGACGTTCCGCGCAGGTTGCGGCAGTGATCTGAAAAACCCCTCCCGGGTTCAGGATCGTGCGATCGCCATACCGCGTCATCCGGCCAAGGTGGGTATGGCCATGAATGACGATATCCGCCTCCGGGATCTTGCGCAGGAGCCAGCGATCGAGGCCAGGGAAATCCCACCAAAGGCCGAGTGTGAGGGTGCCCAAAAAGGTGATCGGCTCCTCCCAGAGGTGACTTCGATTTCCGTGGACCAACCCCAACTTGCGGCCCTCGACCTCAATCACTCGGGTTCGGGGCAAGTGAGCCAGATCGGAGTCATGGTCTCCCCGGACGGCCTCAACGGGCGCTATCGCCCGGAGCTGTTCCAATGTGGATTCAGCGGTCACATCCCCAAGGTGAAGGATGCGGTCGACTCCGGCGAATATCGCCGGGATGCTTGCGGGCAACGCATCCATAAACTCCGGACAATGGGTGTCTGCGATGACACCGAAACGAACCCTAGTGGAGCCGTCGGGCAACCGCATCTCCGGCCTCAACCGTGGACAGGCCCCCACCCAAATCGCGGGTGCAATCACCCGCCCCAATCGCCTCGGCAACCGCCCTTTCGATTTCAGCGGCTTCGGCCGCGAACCCCAAGTGCGCGAGCATCATGGCCGAACTCAGAATCGCGCCGACCGGATTGACGATGCCTTGGTGGGCGATATCGGGCGCACTGCCGTGGACCGGCTCGAAGAGACCCCGCCCGGTCTGGGGATTGATATTTCCGGAGGGAGCGACGCCCATCCCACCCACCAGCTGCGCGGTCAGATCGCTGAGGATGTCACCGAATAGGTTGCCGGTGACGATCACGTCGAATTGGGTTGGATCTCGAACCAGTTGCATCGCCGCCGCATCGACATAGAGGTGGCGAGAGGAAACCTCAGAATGCTCGGCGCGAATCTTCTGCCAGCGCGACTGCCACAACGCACCGGCATGATTCATCGCATTCGATTTGTCCACCATGCAGACCTGGCGTCGTGCCTGGCCAAAGGCGTATTCGATGATTCGTGAGACCCCGTGGTAGGTGTTGACATCCTCCTGGACCGCAACCTCGTATTCGGTCCCGGGACGGAAGCGGCCACCCATTCCGACATACAGGCCCTCAGTGTTCTCGCGCACGATGAGGACATCGATTGCCCTGCGGGCGGGGTCTCGGATCGGGCTCAGGCGGTCGTCCAGCAGTTTCGCGGGCCGGAGGTTCACGTAGAGATCGAGCTCGAAGCGAAGCCTGAGCAAGACCTGGGCGGCATAACCTACGTCGGGAATTCTTGGGTCTCCGATCGCACCGAACAGGATTGCATCGGCCGCCTGCAACTGGGCAAACACCTCCGTCGACAGAGCCTCTCCATGGTCGATCAGGGGCTGGGCACCAACCTCGAAGTGTTCCAACTGCAAGGGTAGGTCCAATGCCGCCAGGACTTTGAGGGCTTCCGGGATGACCTCCTGGCCAGCGCAATCCCCCGGCACGACCGCGATTTTTTTTGACATCTTGGGGGCAGTCTATCCCGGGCCGGGGAAAGGCCCGTCTTGGAGCAGGCCTGCGAAGTCGGTGCCCCCGATCTCGTGGATGAAGTCCCGTTGAGTCGCGGCCGGGAGATCAACGGCGGTTTCGTAGGTGAAGGCATAAACATTATCGAGGGTCCAGGGACCGTATCCCCGCAGAACCAGATGTGCCTGGAGGTTTCGATCCGGGCGGCCCATGTCAAACAGCACTTGAGCCTGGCGGTAGATCGCGCGGAGGACATCCCGCTCCATCTCCGATTCGGCGATCACCTTGGGATCCTCCTCCGCATCGGCCATGGCCTCAATCTGGGCCTCCAGATCAGCGATTTCCTTGGCGTACTCGTCCACGGCTCAGGAGCTGCTCGCTCCAGGGATCAGCTAACGGTGACGTAGGTCGTCCAGGCTGACCACGGGCCCCACGTAGTCCCGTCCCACGAGGTCACGGTGAAGGTGTACTTGGTGCCTCTGGTCAGACCCGTGACCACGTAGGAAGTCTGGTTGTGGACCATGATCGTGCCCTTGGGGTTTTGGGGCGAGGAACTGATCGCATAGTACGAGTCAGCCGGGACTGAAGCTGGGGCGGTCCATGACACCGTCACTTGCCCGGCTGCGGCTGCGGCCTGCAGGTTGGTAACCACGTCGGAGCCGTTGGAAGCCGGGCTGCTCCCTCCAAGCAGGCCGCAGCCCATCAGCGAAATCGCTGCCACCAATCCGACCGACCCCCGCAGAATCACGCGCCTAACTCCACTCTGCATCATTGACCTTCCTTGGATATTCCCATCAAACCTCTGCTAGTGCAAGAGCGAATGCGCTGCGACCGAACTCGCAATCAAGATGGCGATGATGTTAACAACCTTGATCATGGGGTTGATGGCCGGCCCGGCGGTGTCCTTGTTGGGGTCTCCGACGGTGTCCCCAGTAACCGCGGCCTTGTGAGCCTCGCTGCCCTTGCCACCCAGATTCCCCTCTTCGATGAATTTCTTGGCATTGTCCCAGGCGGCCCCACCGCTGGTCATCATCAGGGCCAGGAAAAGCCCGGTGACGATCGCCCCGACGAGCATGCCACCCAAGGCCTTGGGGCCGAGAATAAAGCCGACCAGGATTGGAGCGGCCACCGGGATGAGTCCCGGAAGGATCATTTCCCGCTGCGCTGCCGCGGTGACGATCCGGACAGCGGTCCCGTACTCGGGTTTCCCGGTTCCTTCCATGATGCCGGGGATTTCCCTGAACTGACGTCGAACCTCTTCCACCACCAGGCCACCGGCACGCCCAACAGCCAGCATCGCCAGCGACCCGAACAGGAAGGGTAGTATCCCGCCCAAGAAAAGTCCCACGATCACCTGGGGGTCACTCAGATCAAACAATGTCCTGGTTCCGTGATTGGCATTGGTCAACTCCTGGGTGTAGGAGGCAAACAGGACCAGGGCCGCCAACCCGGCCGAACCAATTGCGTAGCCTTTGGTGACCGCCTTGGTGGTATTACCGACCGCGTCGAGCTTGTCGGTGATGATGCGAACATCGTCCGGAAGCTTCGCCATCTCCGCGATTCCGCCAGCGTTGTCCGTGATGGGACCGTAGCTGTCGATCGCGACGACGATCCCGGTCATGCTCAGCATGCCAACCGCGGCGATCGCAATCCCGTACAAACCCCCCAAGCGGAAGCTCAGGATGATTCCGGCTCCGATCACGATCACGGGCAATGCCGTCGCCATCATCCCAATGGCCTGGCCCGCGATGATATTGGTGGCGTGCCCGGTCTCCGACGCCTTGGCGATGATATGGACCGGCCGGTAGCGGGTTTCGGTGAAATATTCGGTGATCGCAACGATCAGGATGGTGATCACCACCCCGATCGCCCCCGCCCAGAACAGGTTGTGCGGATTCGATACGTGAGAGTTGGCGGTCAGCCAACCGTTACGGGTGTACGCATTGATGATCCAGTAAAAGAGACCGAGGGAAATCGCCGCGGCCACGGTCAAGCCAAGGTAGAGCGCGCCCATGATCCAGCGCGGGTTGAAGACACGGACGAACAACGTCCCGACGATCGAACCAATGATTGAAGCCGCACCGAGCGTCAGAGGGAAGATGACCCAGGCCTGCTTACCCTTACCCACGAAGAGGAGCGAACCCAACAACATCGCCGCGATCATGGTCACCGCGTAGGTCTCAAAGAGGTCGGCGGCCATGCCAGCGCAATCACCGACGTTGTCCCCCACGTTGTCGGCGATTACAGCCGGGTTACGAGGATCATCTTCTGGAATCCCAGCTTCGACCTTACCGACCAGGTCAGCGCCCACATCGGCGGCCTTGGTGTAAATGCCTCCCCCCAGCCGGGCGAAGACCGACACCAGACTGGCCCCAAATGCCAGCCCGACCAATGGCCCTGGGTCCTGGAGAACCCAGTAACTCCCCGCGACTCCCGCGAGCCCAAGACCCACCACCATAAGTCCGGTCACGGCTCCACCCCGGAAAGCAACCCCCATTGCCTTGCTCAGGCCACTACGAGCCGCCTCGGCAGTGCGCAGATTCGATCTGACAGCCACATGCATACCGACAAAACCGGCGGCCGACGAGAGAACCGCACCCACCACATAGAGGATTGCGGTCTTGACTCCTAAGGTCACCCCCAGGACGATGGCGATCGCAACCCCGATCAGGGCGATCACCTGGTACTGGCGGTTGAGGTAAGCGGAAGCACCTTCCTGGATCGCGGCGGCGATCTCTCGCATCCGTTCATTTCCCGGCGGCTGGCGCAGAACCCACGCCGTCAACCCGATTGCATAGGCCACGGTGATCGCGGCTGCTGCGATTACCCAGATCAGAACGCTCGAATCCATCATTACCTCTGGAGTTATGTTTGTGTTGATAGTCGGCGCTCAGCGCCGACTGAGAAGGCTATTCATGAGGCGAGCAACCGGCACCGCCATATGGCCCCCGAAAGTTAGGGGCACTAACCGCCAAGGTTATACGACCCGACGGTTTGGTGAACGGTCACTCCACCTCACGACGTGGCCGTCGGCGCCACCAAACCAATGAACCGCAGGCCAGGACGACCCCTGGCAGGACCAGCAGCGTGAGCATGCGGGCGAGAGCGGCCTGGTTGGGGGTGACGACAATCAGATCGTCTCGTGTATTGCGGGGCGGAATCCGGACGCTCGTATCCTGACCCGCCAGCCAGCGCAGGGTCGCATCCCAGATCGGCTTATTGAGAGCTCCGTTGGCGGGGTCGAGGGCGCGGTTCTCACCGATTCCGGACGTCCCAACCAGAACGATCCGCGTGTCTTTGACCCCGGATCGGCTCTCCAAGCTGGCCATCACGTTCAAGGGGCCGACCCGGTCCCCGGGCTGGAACCTTATGCTCCCGATCTCACGCAGACTGGGAATCTCATATGAGATCGACGTGCTGACAGAAATCGGAATGACCGGGGAGTTCCCAACACTCGATATTGCGGTGGTCTGCGGGAAATAGCTCGTCAGCCCCGAGAGCCCCCGAGCAAGTGGCGCGGGGCCATAATCGGCCGTGAGCGGAATATCCGGAGCTGAAGGGTTGGTCGAGTACCTCGCTGGATCTCCCTCGATGACCATCCCACCATCAAATGCCACCCCGAACGAGGCGAGAAGGTGGTTCTCGCTACTCAGGTCGCCAAACGGGTCCACAGCCAGGAGCAGCCGGCCGCCCCCCCCGAGATAGTCAGCCAGAACTTTGACCGCTTCATCAGTGAGCTTGGTCTGCGGGCCCAGGATGGCGACCAGATCGCAACTCGCGGGCACCTTAATGATCGAGGCCAGAATTACTTCCTGCTCCCTGTCCCCCAGCTGTGAAAACTCAGTTTTGGCAGCGCTGTAGCCGCGAGTTGGATCCGAGTCCGCGAGACCCCGCTCGCCGTCCCCGATCCCCCAACACACAACCGGGACCCGGTTCGACTCCAGGCGGACAAGGGCCGAGGTGATGTCGTTTTCGCTCTCAAAGCCGGGCTCCAACACCTGGTTGCGGCTCTGGTAAATGAGAACCAGGGATTCGTCCAGGCGGACGCCGTAATGTTCAAGGTCGGCCACGTCCCGTGCCGGAGCTACATACCTGATCTGGACCATCTTGTTTTGAGCGCGATAGAGAGTCAGCAGTTGATCAAGGGATTGCTGGTCAGCGGCCTCATTGGCCACATTGGGGTCGAAGAACCCGATCACGGTCAGGGTTGATTTGAGCCGGCCCAGCGCCGCAAGCGAGGAAGCCGCAAGCGTGTTGGCCCTGTCATTGGTGAGATCCCAGGCCTGCCCACCACGGGAGCTCACGACATTGAGCACCACCAGCGTCCCCAGGATCGCCGAAGCCACCACAATCTGCCCTCGATTTCGGCGGGCGGCAGGCCCGCTGACGCGGTGAATAAGCCCCGGATCCAGGGTTCCAAACACGATCCCAAAGGCCAGGGAAGCAATCAGCAAATAGGAGTTGGCAGTGGTCAGTCTGCCGTCCAAAACCAGCATCGTCCCCCCCGCGACGCCCGCCAGGAGAGCTCCCAGGACGCAAAGGAGAGCTATCCGTCGCACGACTCGCGGATCGAATTTCACAGCTCGCGGGCCGCCAAAAGACGCGTTGTCGCAAGCAGGGCGGCGACGATTCCGGCTAAGAAATAAACGACGTCCTTGAGCACGATTTGGCCTTGGCTGAAGGCCACATATCGATTGGCCGCGGCCAGGTAGTCGAGAAGCGCGTTGAGGGGAGCCGGCGTCAGGGAGGATACGACATTCAGATAGAGCACGAAAAGCAGCGCCACCAGCGCGCCTGTGGCCCCCAG